>JAITLB010000200.1 GCA_031278175.1 Christensenellaceae bacterium | reverse complement strand
CTAAATATGTAGCACTTAACATAATTTAGTTGCCACTTGCACCGTAATTTTTCAGAACGCGCGCTGATGGGTCATTAACATTACAGTTTTCCCAATCTTTGTTGGGCATCCAGAAATCGGCAATTAATTCAGCTTGTCCTGGATAGTACTTTTCAAATATCTCACGATATAGTAAAGATTCCTTGGTAAACGGCATAGCGTGATAAGCATATTTATGACGCAACTCCTCAAATTGAGCGTCCGAATATTTTTCTTCGGCATATTGCTTGATATAGTCAACCATAGAGTGACCTACGGCATCCGAAAAAGCAGCTTTTTCTCGATAAAGAATTGACTCAGGTAGATATTTTTTTGCTGTCGCGAAAGCTTTTCTCAATAGATACTTACCTTTATTATATACATTAACCTTTTTAGATGGATCGATTGCCATTACGTATTTTACAAAGTCTAGATCGCCAAACGGCACACGAGCCTCTATTGAGTTTGCAGAGATGCAACGATCTGCGCGCAGCACATCATACATATATAATTCGCGAAGGCGCTTTTGAGCTTCCTCTTGAAAAGCTGATGGCGATGGTGCATAATCAGTGTACTTGTATCCGAATATTTCATCTGATATTTCGCCCGTCAATAATACGCGGACATCAGTTGTCTCGTGTATTGCCTTACAAATTAAGTACATACCCATACTTGCGCGTATTGTGGTTATATCAAATGTCTCGAGAATCTTTATTACATGTTCAATATTCTCAAGAACTAAATCTTTGTTTATATAAATTTCTGTATGATCACTTCCGATATAATCGGCAACTTCCTTTGCATATTTTAAGTCAATTGCATCTTCGCTCATACCAACGGCGAATGTTCTAATAGGTTTGTTTAGCATTTCTGCCGCCACAGCGCAAACAATAGAACTATCTAATCCACCACTCAAAAGGAAACCAAGTGGTGCATCAGCGTCCAATCTTTTCTCAATGCCCGATCGGAGTTTGTCGTGTATTGTCGTAAATATTGTGTCTAGAGAATCATTTAAGTAGTGGTCGACATGTGCTATGTCACAATATCTAACAAACTGCCCGTCTTTATAATAGCACCCTGGCGGGAAAGCTTTGACATCATGAAAAAGCGCGATTAGATTCTTTGTTTCGCTTGCAAAAGCGATATTGCCGTCTTTATCATAGGCATAAAATAATGGACGTATTCCGATCGGATCGCGCGCTGCTATAAATGAATTCGTTTTAGCATCGTAAATTATCATTGCAAACTCGGCATCGAGTTCAGCAAAAATTTTAATGCCCATCTCTTTATACAGAGGTAATATAATTTCACAATCGCTACCGCTTTTAAAAGTATATCGCCTAGCTAGTTCAGCTTTTTTAGGGCGGAAACAGTACAACTCACCATTACAAACGGTATAGTTGCCGTCCATTTCAAATGGTTGCATGCCTTCGGGTGTAAGTCCCATTATCGCTAAGCGATTGAATCCGATATATCCAGCAGGGAGTTCTACAACTTCGCTGGCATCGGGACCACGATATGAGGTTTCTTTAAGCGCATTTTCAAATGCGGTCTTAGAAATCGTTTTGCCCATTACGGACATAATTGAACACATATTTATGCCTCCAACAAGTTAATCATTAGTGTTTTTGATTTGAGTCGGAGCCTTCAAGACAATTTAAATAAACAAAAAGGCTTTCCGTCCACATATTTAGGACGAATAGCCTAAGCAATATCCGCGGTGCCACCTAAATTACCGCATTTGCGGTCTCTTAATGAGATTTAAAGTAATCTCTTTCACATTAACGAAGTGAACATCGGCTTCCCTACTATTATGCTACTAATTTCAGGTTGCGACTCGCGAGTGTTATTCATGCAAGGTCATTTATCGGATTCGCATCATCGCCGACTCTCTGTGAAAGACTTGTTGCACTACTTGTCTCGGTCATAATCTTTAAATATAATTGCACTATATAATATCATGTTATATAAATCGCGTCAATAAAAATGATATGGTTATGTCAATAAATGCAACTATTGCGCAAATAAATTATGCAGTTTTGAAAAAATGCGCAATCTGAGCAACAGGCGCACCCAATGTAAGCAGTTTTATTATTTGCTAAGTGGAAAATGATCAGAAAAAAATTAGCGCATTTTAGCCAAAGTTGTGTTAAGAAATTTTGAATTGTGAAAGCCACACCAAGACATTTGCTAATTAGATGAGTTAACTAGGTCGTGGTAACATCAAGTTAAATTAGGATTTCAAGTATAGATGTTCAATAGTTAATCGACTCTAGATATACTCTAGTATATTAGAGTTAGCAAAACAAATTAATTATGCCTAAAAGTGTTGCACTTGCTAGCAAAATATTGACAAAATGCAAAAAAATCGTATAATTATATAGGTGTTAGTTTATTCGCTGAAATATGGATTGCCTGTCTCTTAGATAATATTCATTTTACTGCGAATTTGAAGATTATGACCATATAATTAGTCTAATATATGCAAGAACTCTAATGTTTGGATTATATAGTTATATCGAATTCAAGTAATGACTTATCACCTCAATTGATAGATGCAAATCAATTCTTTCTTGCGTGCTAATCGCTACACTAAGCGTGTGACTTGTTGTTCTCGGGTGTAGTAGTAGTTTATGTATTGTTTTTGTGCCACTTTTGGTATTTAGCTTTTTAAAAAGCTACGTCTAAGACCTATATCAAGCAGTAGACACTTTAAACGCAAATACTCGCATCAAATGCTGAAGCCACGATTGGGCGCAAAATGAAATATGTCCTGCAAGAAAAACATGTAGCGTGGCACTTATGCGCATCTCGCGTGCTATTAATAGACAGCTGACTACCGCGTGGGCAGTTTGTGTAACTACCTAAAGGTAGGAAAACACAGACTAACTTAAATTTGAATTTAATGGTCTGCATAGCACTATCAAATTGCACAGTCGCTTTGAGGGCTGGTGTGTAACAATTGCATAGCGCAAACGCGCTACAGTAAATGATAGCAATTGTGATAGAAAAAATTAAGGTATATAATGAAAATGTATTATCTCTTGCACTGCTTAAGATGGTAATACAATTTCTGGTGTTAGATAAAGCAGTGTTGGATGCCTGAGGCGTCCTGTCAATATTCTAGTTATAAAATGTTAAGATGGTTGCTATCATGCAATGCGTCCTACAAGGTTATCTAATGAAAATAAGTAGAAGCTTACTGAGTATATTAATAATTGCAGCATTATTTTGTTTTTTGATTGCAAGCATATCAATAACAAAAGCTGTAGCAGATGAAACTGATGTGGTCGATGAACCAACTCCAGTAAAATTGTCATATGCTAGTGAAACGGTTATTGCACATGTTTCGGATTTAGGATATTATCCGCTTTCGTATTGTTATCCTGGCGATTTTTCTGGGACGACATACAGAAACGAAATTTTGACAGGCACTACTATCTTTATGGAGAGCAGTGTTATAATACGATCTGGATTAGCACAGTTAGCTCAATTATCACAGCCACCACGTTATTTAGTAATTACGGGCAATCTAACAAGACGTGGCGAGGCACTAGGTCATGTTGAGATATCCAACTATCTCCGCTTATTACAAAACCAAATTAGACAAAAAAGTCCCAATTTTCAAATTTTAGTTATACCTGGCTCAAATGATATTTATAATGAAGGAGCATCGCGATACGACTTAACTGGAGATGAAACTCCAGTCTCATCGGTTACAAGGAAACAATTTACAAAGCTGTATGCTGGTCTTGGATATCCAGCGATCACAGATTCTGAAATGCTCTCGCTGTACAATGAAATAGATGGCATAAGTATCCCTGCTAATGCATTTGAAACTGACACTTATGCTTGGCTTACTAATAGCGGTAATGCGAGCACAATTGAATTTAAGTATCAATTTGAGGCTAATGCAAATGCTGATGATTATGCATTTGGTGAACTGTCGTATACGGTAAAAAGCAATGATGGCATGGTGCTTTTCTGTGTTGATGATATTTTAGAAGAAGAGAGAGGTGCGTTTTCGCCTGACTCAAGAACACTGCTTGACAACATCATTGATGAGGGCATAAGTGATGAAAATATAATAATAGGAGTATTTCACCACAATGTTATAGACCATCTATCTCCAAATGCGTTAAGCTCTTTGATAACAAAAGAACCGTTATACAATGCTACTAGCACTCTAGAGTATTTAGCATCTAATAATGTCAGGTATATTTTAAGTGGACACGCTGGGATTAATGATATAAACGCTGTCAATTCATTTACAGGGAATATGGTAATTGAAATAATTACAGCACCGCTAACAGGTTATAAAGGCGGAATTAGATATGTTACAATAGAAAGCGGTTTGTATCAGAGTAAATACGCAGAAAATCTTTTTACAGATATTAGATTAGTTGGTGAAACAGATTTTACCGAACTAGTAAATGGCGATTATATATCCATGCTAGATGGTAGTGAATACATAAATGTTGGTGGAATTGAGAATTATATTACTGTCACGTCTGATAAAGATGGTAAGTTAATATATAAATGCCGAGATACGAGTGAATTTGCTGCAACTAAAATGTTTAGGAACATGCTTAACTCCTACATCTATACATATGTAAATACGGAATTTTTAAGCCAATTGTATATTTGGGTAGATGAGATATTTGTTGAGGCAGAACTAATTGAAATGTCGCCTTACGTAAGATTATTCATAGAAAACATTTTGAATTATCTAAACGATGTTGTTTTAGAGGATTACGGTGGTCCAGACTTGCTGCTCAGTGATGTCAAATATATCAGGGTAATAACATATGCTACAGAATTAATTAAAAATGTGCTTGATGTCAAACCAAGCGCGGATTCCAGAATGACATTATCCACTTTCATAATGGAATCATTCCTGCGTTTTATGGGCGGGTTAGATGTTAAAAAAGAAGTTGCTAGTGAAGATCTTTTAGCAACACTTGATAAGATGAGCAGTGGGTCTATAGTCGAAAAATTAATGCAAATTTTGCTGTACGGAAAATACCAAACCTCAAATACAGGTGTAATGCGGATTATAGACGATCTGATGACTAATCCAATTGATGCCGCAGCTGGTATGCCTGAAACTGATGTAGAATATATTGAAAAAATATTAGGCAACTTTACAGGAACCACACCCGATATGCACTCGATATATCTTGATGACTTAGCAGAAATTGTATTTCGTATTTTAGAAAATAATGTGCAAGGGATAATGAGTTTTACTGAGCAGGCATTGTCTGAGACTATCAGTTATGCTCTTACAGCTTATTTTACATCATCTGTCTATGATGCAGTCGCTGAAATAGTAACAGATTTTTTAGAGGCACTAAATTTTGATGAAACTAAAGATGGCGGGTTTAGTGAAAAACAGCTTTTCTTAATAGCGGGCGAAGTGACTTTCTCTCTAGAGCCTTACGTAGTGACACCAACAATCGAGAATGGAAGACTTCCGAGTATGTTGGCTATAACGTTTGGTACTGACCCAGCAACGACAAAAAACTTTGTTTGGTTTACTAATAAGCATATTGAGAATACCGATATTAGATATTCAGAAGGCGATGTGTTTGATGAGGAAACTGCTGTTAAGAAATCAGGAGAAACGGTAGTAAAGGCATTAACAAAACCAAGTATAGATTTTGGACTGGCGGCTACATATACAGAAACTGAATTAGCAAGACATTCTATATCCCTAAAAGGGCTAAACCCAAATACTACCTATCAATATATTTTAGGTGATAGCACACGTGGGTTTGAGGTTAGTGGAAGCTTTACCACCGCACCATCGGAAGATGCACCATTTGAAACATTAATAATGACAGATCTTGCAGGCATATCATCTGGGTTGTATTCAAATGTCGCTACAATGATAAATAATGTCTCCAGTGTTTTTGATGGCGGTTATGATTTCATAATTAACGCTGGTAATCCGACCGATGATGGTCGCAATATTACGCAATATGAATATTTCCTAAATGAAATGAAAGATATTTGGCGCAATACGACAATAGCACCTGTTACGGGTTTTTATGAGCAGTATAACTATGAGAATCAAAAAAGCGATATTTCTGCAGCGTGGGGGTTATCCGCAGAAACAGACAAATCGCCATACAATATTATGCAATTGCATTACAATATTGATCTGCCCAACTCTCAAAACCCAGTAGCAAATGATGGGATTTACTATAGCTTCGACTATGGTTCAGTACATTTTACAATGCTTAATACAAATGATATGACTTCTAGAGACATTTTATCAACGGCACAGGTAAATTGGTTAACTAAAGATCTATCTACTACTACCAAAAAATACAAAGTTGTTGTAATGAATAGAGGTGTGTATGGTCAAGGTATACATACCTTTGAGAGTAAAACTGTAGAGTTAAGACGACAGTTAAGCGGAGTATTTGACGCTAATGGTGTAGATATTGTTTTCCAAGGATATGATCGCGCCTACGGTGAGACATATTATTTGGACGCATCAGGGGATAAAATAGATGGAATAGGACCGACTGATGGTGTACATCAACTTGGTGAAAAGAAAGGAGTATTATATGTAAGTCTAGGCACAGCGGGAAGTCGCTATGGGCAATACTCCTACGATCCCAGTGTCCCAATGGCATATGTAGCAAATGGATTAAGCAATATGATGTGGTGTTCCACGTTCGGAAGGTTATGGTCTGATGGTGAGAATTTATACTATGCTGGATATATGTATAATACAAGAACGGGCGAAGCAGAATTGTTAAGGTTAGAAATTGTCATTGATGAATACTCGTGGGGTGTAGCTCTTGCAATTATTGGTGGTAGCCTAGCACTTGCTGGTGTAGGAGTGGGAGTATTCTTTTGGCTAATAAATAGAAACAAATTCATAAAAAAAGTGCCACGCGAGAAAAAATCGGAAGCTGAAGTGGAAGCATGATTTTGATTGCAGAACTGCTATATAACATATCTGTGTATTCGCACTTATGTTTTGGCAAATCTTCACTGCAAATAATTTTCGTTTACGGACTTAGGTAATATTGCGTTTTATTTACTTAGAATATTGTAATGAGCATATGAAAATATATTCATATCAAGTTAGATAAATATGCATATATGTGCATGTCTGCAATCAATCTTTCATGCAACTAGAATACTATTAATGAAGAGAAAGTAATTATAAGATATACGGCATCCTAATGAGAGCATCAGGATGCCTTTTTAGTTATTGCTTAGCTAGGTTACTGGACGCAAGGCTATTCCACCATTGAAATAATAGTTGTACGAGCGTGTACTCGTACCGCCTGATACTTGAAGTTGCCCCACTATTAATATTTTTATTCCAGCTGGGAGTCTGAGATTTATATTTGATTTAGATCCAATTTTAACTGCGCCAGCAGAAATCGATCCAGAGTAAGCCGTGGTTGGTGTTGTTATAGAAGATGGTACAGCAGAATAACTGTTTGAATCTTGCAGTGCAACATATAGTTCCACGTACGGTGTTGCAGTAACACCTGCTGGAAGCGTGTACAGCGTTCGATTTGTTGTTGCTAAATAGATTCTATCGATGATTACATCAAATGGTAGAACAAAAGCTGATAGGTTGTCACTTAATACAATATTGCCATTGGACAGCGCAACTGTGTTGACATCTGAGCCATATGTCAACAGGGCACCATTTGTCGGCACTCCCGAAGCAGCACTAGTGAGCAACGCGCTTTTAGTAGATGCAAACGGAATTATAAAAGAACTTTGTGCCCCAGAAACTCCAGCTACACCTTGTGGTCCTTGCGGACCTTGAGGCCCTACTGCACCTTGATCGCCTTTGGGTCCTTGTGGACCTGTATTGCCAGTATCACCTTTAGGTCCCTGTGGTCCTTGTGGTCCCACCGCACCTTGATCGCCTTTAGGTCCTTGTGGTCCTGTTGATCCTGTGTCGCCTTTAGCACCTTGTGTTCCAGCTACACCTTGTGGTCCTTGTGGTCCTACAGGTCCACGTATATTTCCTACATTTTCCCATGCGGTTGCAGTCTGACTCCATACATACAGATCATCACCTACCATATAGGCATCCCCGCGATTTCCAGTAGGATGCGCTGCAGTCAGTGCTGCTTGAGTGGCATATGAACCCAGAATACTAACACCAGTACCATCTTTTCCATTGGCACCAGCTGGTCCTTGTATGCCTTGCGCTCCCGTGGGGCCTATGGTACCTTGTGGTCCTGTTGGTCCTTGTGCCCCGACTGGGCCTTCATCACCAGTGTTGCCTTTTGGACCTTGTGGTCCAGCGGGTCCAGGGTCACCTTTTGCACCTTGTGGCCCGATATTTCCAATAGGTCCTTGAGCACCTGTTGCGCCTTGAGGCCCTTGGTCGCCCTGCACTCCTTGTGGCCCTTGCGGGCCGATGTCACCTTTAACCCCCTGTTTGCCCTGCGGACCGCGCAAATCAGCAAAATTGATAGGTATAGGTGATGCATAGCAATAAAATCCTGCATCGCATGCACAGCGCATGCTTAAATCCGAATCGCAATTTTTACATCGATATTGATTGACACACATATTCATATTATTCACCTCCAGAATAATAAGTGGTTAGCAAATTAATATATTAGATTGTTAGCAAGCTAAGGGTAGTGATAATTAATAGATCACTTCATTAGTTTCAAAATTTCATGACATAAGTGGTTTGCATCTTGGTGTGTTACCCTAGATAATTTGAAAGTTGAATCACTTATGAGACTAATTACACATTTAGCACTAAACTAATCCTAATATCATGTTTATTCTTATAACGCGGGTTTAGTGATATGCAATGCGCTTGTTTTTCTTTGTTATTTAATATATAATGCATAAAGTGGCAATATTACTCTAATGAGCAATGGGTTGCGTGTAAAAGGTTACAAGCGATATGGGGCAAGAACTCAATATGCACTAGTTAACTCTTTCATTGTGGTAAAATTTATACTAAAATACTAAATTAATGCTAATTATATAGTTATTAAACTCATTAGATTTATGAGTTTAGAGTAGGCATATAAAATGTGATTGACTAGTATACTAAGAAAAGCAACTTGTTCAAATATGAATAGATATTTGAGACTAGGGCATTTGACATGGGCTCTAAAATATATAAACATTCCAGGATGCTGATTAGTATTGCACTGGAGAAGATTGTAAAGATAACAATTGAAAGTAGCTTGAGGGGAAAACCGATGCAGAAAGCTTTGACAACTGCTAATGGCACAAAGCATAGTAACTAGCAGTGAGCGGTCATAATGTGTAAGTGAAACAGCAAATAGGCAATTGATCTTACGATAGTAACGGCATCTAATTGATAGGTGAAGGTGTAGATTAATTTTTGCTTATAAAATGAACTTGTAAGTTGTGCGACACTAGATACAAGATTAAAAGCAAATCGATTGGTTGGATTTGCTTAGAGGATAAGGCGGTATAGGGGATATGTATTTAATTATTAAGCGCATATTTGATGTAACAGCATCATTTTTAGGTTTGCTGGTTTTATTATTTCCATTCATTTGTATTGGCGTAGCAATTGCTGCTACCTCGCGTGGTGGTGTTTTTTTTAAACAGGTTCGCGTAGGTCTAAATGGTAAGACGTTTAGAATACTTAAATTTAGAACAATGGTAGCAGATGCCGGAAAGGGCCGACATGTCACTGTAAGGAATGACGCTAGAATTACCCCAATAGGGAGAATATTGAGAAAAACAAAAGTAGATGAATTACCACAATTGTTTAACGTGTTGATCGGACAAATGAGTTTTGTTGGACCCAGACCTGAAGTTCCCCAATATGTAGCATTATACACCGATCAGCAACGTGGTGTATTAAGTGTGAAACCAGGAATTACAGATATAGCTTCAATTGAGTTTAGTAATGAGAACGAGCTATTATCCGAGTCGGACAATCCCGAGGGAAAGTATATATCTGAAGTCATGCCAATAAAGTTAGATTTAAACCTGAAATATCTTGAGAAAAGGAATTTTTGTTACGATATAACAATTATTCTAAAAACTGTAACTAAACTGCTAATGCATCGAAAGAGCAAGAAATAATTTTTTCATTTAAAGTATTTGACTAAAATCGAATTATACGTTATTATATTACATGCTTAAAGCAATCTAAATTGATTAAATATATTCATAATATTTGCAATGTGCTTAAATTTAGTAATTAATATGCGATCTATTTAGTGAGAAACTCACGGTGCGCGTGGCATTTATCAATCTTTAAATGAGTATTCATTAAAGGCGATCTAATAGCACCGATGCATGCATGACTTTTTGTGTTTGCTAATTTGAATATGCACCCTTAGCTCAATTGGATAGAGCGTCGGTCTACGGAACCGAAGGTTGGGGATTCGAACTCCTCAGGGTGTGCCATTTAAAAAGGGCGGTCGAATGACCGCCCTTTTTTCAAGTATAATATTTGAAAAGTGATAGCACTTGCGCGACTCCTCACTCTGATTTTTGCAAAGACTGCAACTCAAAAACACAAAAGGAGGTGTGTTAAATTTGACCACACCAGCAAAGAATGCAATAGATAAACAGCAACCTCAACGTATATTATTGTGTAAGTTGTGGGTAATAAAAAATCGCCGACGTAGTCGGCGATTTTCCAGTAATAGCAAATAGTTCAGTAATTGGTACCCCCAAGGGGATTCGAACCCCTGATACCGGCGTGAGAGGCCAGCGTCCTAACCATTAGACTATGAGGGCTAATTTGCTCTATTATAATATCATATACATCTAGTTTTTGCAAGTATTATATGTGCAATTTGCATATATCAACTATAAACACATGTGTTAATATGCTAAATAGCGTGTTTTAGAACAAGCGACACTTAATATGTCTATTAACAATATGCTTTAATAGGGTTACATAAACTGTTATGCTAACTACCCTAAATTGCATTTTGGCGCACCCATCAGGATTCGAACCCGAAATACTGGTTCCGAAGACCAGTGTGATATCCTTTTCACCATGAGTGCATAACAAACACTATGCATTGATCTAGCATTTTATAGTCATTAAATTAGACAAGTTATCATGTAGCATAAATCATTAAATCAATTATATATTTGAAATGCCATTATGTCAAATACTTAGTCAAGATTTGAAGATGTTTAAGCGTGCAAATATAGATTGGGAGGGGATATTAAGATTAATTGCTAGTTTTAATTCGCCTGCATGACTACTACATATTCAAGAATTGGGTGGGTGTGATAGTGTTTGGCTTGTTAAGACACTCGATTTATCTGCAAGTTATATTGTTATTTTACAGGTGAAAGCACAAAACGCTTGTAGTTTTAAGTTTTTTACTGTGAATAGTTAAAGTATAGCGATATATTATTTGACTTATAGGCGATGTAAGATATATAATACTATGAGTTATAAAGCGTCGAGCGATTGATGTTTAACAATCGTATCGCCGTTAATGTTTTTGGAGGCATTCTTGTGAGCAAGACAAAAGCCACTATTATACTTTCGATAGTCGCGGTTTTTTTGATCGGAGCCATACTGCTAATATTTCCGCTAAATCAACAGGAATCGGTACAAATTGGTGATAGCGATTATGATTTTGTTTGGATTGCTAATTCAATCAAGCTTGGTTTGGATTTAGAGGGTGGAATGTTGGCAATATACAACGCGAACTTAAGCGAGTTCGGGTCACCTACTTCCGATGAAGCGAAAAACGCATTGAATGGCACAATTGCCAATTTATCAGCACTTTTATTTAGTAAGGGATATACGGAAGCGGTTGTTGGACTACAAGGCGATTCAAGTATTCGCGTAGAAATACCTGCAGTTAATGATGCTGAGTCATTAATGAATCTGTTAGGAGAACCAGCAACTTTAGAGTTTAAGGATCCTTCGGGTAATGTTGTTATAACTGGTGGAAAGCATTTATCAGATGCATATGCTACTCAATATAACGGATATTACGCAGTTGGCTTAACTTTTAATGATGAAGGAACAACGGCATTTTCTACAGCGACTTCTGCAAACGTAGGTAGTGCTATAAGTATTTGGATTAATGGAACTAAGGTATTAGAACCGACAGTTAACACTGCGATCACTGATGGTAAAGCCGTAATTACAGGTAATTACACCTATGATCAAGCAAACGAACTTGCATTAAAAATCAAGGCAGGTACGTTTGAGCTTGAATTAACACCAACTCAAATTTCAACCATTTCACCGACACTTGGTCAAGATGCCTTAAAATATGGCATTATCGCTGGTGTTGTTGGTTTGTTTACCGTTATAATACTTATTATAATAATTTATAGAGGTTTAGGTGTTGTCGCTGCTGCTGCTTTAATTTGCTATTCAACACTGTTAATTTATTTGTTGTCGATAGTGCCGTGGGTACAACTGACACTGCCAGGAATTGCTGGAATTATATTAAGTGTTGGTATGGCCGTTGATGCTAACATCGTTATATTTGAGAGAATCAAGGACGAGCGACGAACTGCTAAGGCGATACAATCCTCTGTAAAAGCAGGATTTAAGAAAGGTTTAACATCTATTATAGATGCGAACATAACAACGATATTAGGTGCCATAGTTATGATAATTTTTGGTGCTACGGCTATTCAGAGCTTTGCTATTACACTTTTGATCGGTGTTCTATTATCAATGTTTACAGCTATTATAGTATCGCGTTTGTTTATTAACATATCGCTTGCGTTTAATGATACAAGCGTTGTTTATTACGGACTAAAGATAAAGGAGGCGGTTACTAATGAAAAAGTTTAAGTTAAACCTCAAAGAAATCAAAATTTTCCAAAATGCCTTTATCTGGTTTATTGCACCATTGACAATAGTTTTAATTGGTTTGATATGCGGTACTGTGTATAGCACGGCGGGAAACAACTATGATGGTTTTGCAAATATAGGTGTTGATTTTAGAGGCGGTACATTACTGACCGTTGAAGCGACATCCGGTTTCGAGTTGTTAGGAAACAATTACACTTCTAATGAAGAAATTATCCGTAATATAATCATTGAAAGTGGCGGTACACCTACTCAAGGACAGACAAGAGGCACTAATGCTATTATCGTTCGTTATCCCAATTCCATTAACGGTGTAGATTATAATACCGATGAAAAGACGATGGAAATGGTGACAATAAATGAGCAGATAAAAGTAAAAATTGAGCAAGGTCTTAAAACTGTATACGGCAATGATATACAAGTTATTGTTTCAGCTGAAAGTATTAACGCAACGGCGAGCAGTGAATTGCTCGATAAGGCTTTCCTTTCAGTAGGATTAGCACTATTGTTAATACTTATATATATTATAATAAGATTTGACTTGTTCAGTGGAATTGCTGCTATTTTAGCCCTAGTCCATGATATCTTAATCGTTTTTGCAGGAGTTATAATATTCCGCATATCGATAAATTCATCGTTTATTGCTGCTATTATTACTGTAGTCGCGTATTCGATAAACAATACAATTATTATATTCGACAGGGTTCGTGAGTACGTCAAGCCTAACAAGAACAAGAAGTTTAGGATTGACGTAAGAGGTGTCGTCAATGATTCAGTTAAAGACACATTTAAACGTTCGATATTGACTACTGTCACCACTTTGATTACTATATCCGCATTAGCTGCTGTAGGAATTCAATCATTAATTGAATTTGCGCTGCCAATCATATTTGGTTTGATAGCTGGTGCATATTCATCTATATGTATAGCTCCAACAATATGGGGACTTATGATGAAAGCGCAACAAAATAATGCAATTAAGCGCAAAGGTGACAAATCACCGGCTCCGTTCATTAGAAAAAAGAAACGCGCATAAAGATAAGGTCGAGGGTAAAAACAACTTCAGTTGAGATTATATTACCTCGGCGAACAGACTAAAAAATGAAAGTCCGATTCGCAAGTTTGTGTTCGGACTTTTTTTATTATCAGGATATTTTTATATGATTGAAGATAAAAGTTATAGCGATTGTATAACTAATATAGCAAATGAAACAGGTTTAACCGAGCCGACATGTCGGTT
>JAITLB010000176.1 GCA_031278175.1 Christensenellaceae bacterium | reverse complement strand
TGTCTAACAAACAAATATACACTCAGAGGAGAACCTAATGAATTGTGACTATTGTGGTTTCGAGTTAAACACTGATGACAAATTTTGTATGAATTGCGGAGCACCTAATTCACATTATCAGCAAAAAACTGTTACACCAGTTATTCAAGAAACAATACAGCAACCGACAAATGAGATGTCTCAAATTTTTGGAAGTGAATATTACTCACCAGAAAGTGATCAACGGAGTTATGCAAATCAGTTAAATAACAATGTCGAGCAACAAAAAAAAGCAGCAGACTCATATATCGCTAAACGTGATAAAAACGCAACGATAGTGGCTCCGATAGTACTAGCTTGTGCTTGTATAGCCCTTTATACTGGATGGCGCTTTTTTGCTATAATTGCGGTAATTGTGTCTTTACCGTGTTTGATCGTTTGCTTAAAAGGACTTAAGGTGGCTCCCACGAAGAATTATAAGGTCGCAGCGGGTTTGTATGCGATAGCCTTTGTAAGCGGTCTTCTACTTGCTATCTTATTACCGCTATAATAAACCGTTTCTTATATCCTACTTGACTTAAGGCATCGCAAAAGCAAATCATATTGGGGCTAAACATGCTATGCTACAAGTTTTTAGAAAGTTGGACCTAAATCTTGACTTGTTGCAAATTTGATTTATCCATACAATCTGGTTGTATCAATGTTGAACAGTCAACTTAAAACCGTTCGCAACAATTAACACTAGATGGAGGATCGCGCATAAAATGAGATTATTGTGATTTTGAATTAAATACCGATGAGAGGTTTTGTATGAACTATGGAACACCTAATCCACAATACCAACAAAAGCCATTTGTAGATGCTGTTCAAGGAAGCACGACAAGAGCAGCATAAAATGCTATGTCTGCGGGTTTCGGGGTCGAATATTAAGTTTCCCAAAGCGATCAACGCAGTTATGCAAATCAGTTAAAACAAAGTTCCAAAGAGTAAATGGACGGCTCCGTTCAACATCGCTCTAAACGGCAACATCCAGGGATTAATTTCTGGAATAATAATCCTATTTGCTACCATTTTATTTGTGACTTTTAATATGAATCTTAACCTCATTGGAATGATCATACTTTATTCATACATTTAGGAAATGGGATTAGCTAAATCAAGGAAGAGGCTCGATGCAAATGCAATATATATTAAGGCATAATGGCACATACTCTGCTTATTGCTTTGATTTATATAATCTTCCAAGTGTGGTAAAAAAAACAAGTGTGCGTCTCAAAAGACAAACCTTAGATTAAAATAAAATGGTAGCTAGCCCGACATCTGCTCGTCAACCGAAGTAAAATACAAGGATGTCTTAATGTAATCAAGCACAATACATAGCATGTTTTGCATCTGTATTGTAAAAGTAATCATCCGATTCACTTTCTGTTCTAGAAGAACTCTTGCACTTCTCTGTTAGTTAGTTCAATATTTGGCGACTGACGGTTCACAATACAATGCGTAAGTGCTTTTAGACTAACTCTTCAATATTAAATTACAACGCGAGGTTAACCTATGAAATGCGAAAAATGCGGTTCTGAAGTAAATGCTGATAACAAATTCTGTATGTATTGTGGAGCACCTAATTCACAGCACCAAGAAAACTATGTTCCAAATGTGGAACAGCAATATACTAATGTAGAGCAGCAATATCCCAATGTAGAACAGCAATATACTAACGTGCAACAGCAACAATATACTAACGTGGAACAGCAGAACAATCAATACAATCCGCAACAACCACCATCAAATGATATGTCTCAAGTGTTTGGAGGCGAATATTATGCCCCTGGTGGAAATCAATACAACCCTCAAAATCAGTTATGGAACAACTACCAAAATCCGCAAATCCCCGACCCTGTTACTGCTAGAGTGCTGAAAACTAACAAACAGTTACGATCTAGTGCAATAGCGGCACTAATCTGTTCCATTATTACTCTCATATTCCATTTTCATCTGTTGCGTATTATAACCCTGGTATTCTCAACCATGCAGATAGGTATCCTAATTAGACAAATCAAGCGAGCGCCTGCAAAACTCTACAAAACTTGCATAGTACTCCATATCGTCTCAATAATAATCGTTGTGATAGCTTTTGTTGTTTTTCCTACTTATTATATTTCAGAATAGTTTGTTAAAAGCATCGCCAAACTTTGAATGTTAAATTACTCCGCTTGCTACTATAAAAGTGTGCTCTCATATGTCGCTTACTTGCAAATTTGAGTTAATCAAACAGGTTAAAGCGATGCAATCTTGCAACTAGGTTCAATCCGCGCGAACGAACTAGAATCCGAGGAGGTCTATGAAATGTAACATTTGTAATTTTGAATTAAAAACAGATGACAGGGTTTGTTCAATTGTGGATCACCCAACTAGTAGTAACCAATGCAAATTTAAATCAAAACCGACATAAGCACCCCAAGATGTGTCCACTATTTCGGAGAAGAGTTATTCTTCTTTTGAAAGAGATCAACATCGTAATTAGAATCGGTTGGCAACGGTTCGCACTACCAAACAAGATAGTGCACAATGAAAATGTTACAGACCTTGATAAATACTTGCTAATAGGTTCACTATCCCCTAGTAGCAGTAGCGATATTTTCTCTAATGTTGCCTTGCTCATATATTTGTATACCGACAGTTGTTGTTTTATTTGCTGTTTTTATTATTTCGAGGTAGCAATTCAAACGCGCTCGATGAATAATAAGTGCAATGATATCTATGATATCAGCGGGTGCTTTGCTAGTTGGTATGATTTCCACTATGCTTTATATAGCAGTGCGATTGCTATCTCTCTACTACATATAACCAGTTCGCTACTCCACTGAGGATCTACGTGCCACAATGAATTGCGATATTTTTAAATTATAGGAGCATACAACCCATGAAATGTGGTAATTGTAATTCTAGATTAAAACAAAGTGACAAGTTTTGCTCAAATTGTGGAGCTGTTAATCCACATTGTCAGCAGGGCACAAGTTCAAATCAATCTCAAGGGTCACTGAGACCACAACCTCGTGACATGTCCACAATTCCCGAAAGGCAATCGTCTTTTGGAATGGATCGGACACCCACCAATTTAAATCAGTCAAAGAATGCCGCCGAGCAACCGCAAGATAGACGATCATATAATTACAATAGAGTTCGCGGAGAGAAGTATATATTGCCCTTTTCTATAATAGAACTAGTTATTGCGCTGTTATCTGTCATATTTCCAAATATTTTGCTCTGCTTTGTGGCAACTATGTATGGTGTCTTTTTTACTTATGGTTCTGTCAGACAAATTATAAGAAAACGGACAAAGAAGGCTGTAATACCATTACTTATATCATTAGTGGCCCTCACACTTGCTTTGTGTTCCACTATCCCTTATTGCGTTAAAGTGGTAATTCCGTTCCTTGAAAACTTCCCGCCATTCCATTCCCCATGGTGATTACACTATTCGAGAAGTACTTCAATCTTTTTAGAAAATAATAATAAGGAGAACATAACCCATGAAATGTACTTATTGCGGTTTTGAATCAAATACTGAATACAAGTTTTGCACCAATTGTGGCGCTGCTAATCCACACTATCAGCAAAGCGAAAATGATTCCATCATGCAACAGTCTACACCCCAGCATTCCGCGAGTGACACGTCCACGATTTTTGAAAGTGGATACCACTCATCTCAGGGCGACCAACGCAGTTATTCAAGTCAATTAAAAAACGACTATAATAAACCTCAGAGCAAAAAAACACACCGACTAACAAACAATGAGCCGAGCGATCCAAACCAACAAACTATAAACGCAACAATTGTCATTAGCGGTCTTAAAGGACAAATATTAGGGTCATTGGTTTCTTTAGGAGTGTCTGTACTCGGATTTTTTATACCTTTATTTCCTCTCACAATATTTGCATGTATTATGGCACTCATACTTACGCTCACTTCAATCTCAGTCGTTAAGAAAACTCAATCCAAAGGTAGTTTGATCCCAGTACTCATAGGTGTGATTTCATTGGTAGTCGCTATTATTGCCACAATAAGAGCACCAGCCTTCGACTTTTAAGCTATTAAAATAGTTTGCTACTAATTAATACTCCGAGTCTTATGTATTATAAAGAGTTTTACCTTAACTTTGGATGCTATAAAAACAACTTAAATTGGGGCAGTTGCAATACACTGCAAATCTGTCTCTTAGACATTTAAGTAGGAGAATCTATATGTACTGTAGATACTGCAAATTTCCGATAAATCCTGATGATAGGTTTTGTACAAAGTGTGGAAGCCCTACCAATCGCCATATGAATTGTAGCTGCTGCAATTTTCCGATAAATCCAGATGATAGGTTTTGCACAAAGTGTGGAATGCCTAACACGCGCTATAGCGAACAAATCGTTATTTCCACAAATCAGGACACCAAACCGCAAACATTGAAAGAAGCTTTTCATAGTTTAATCGGAAAAACCCCGCAAACTCCAGAAACTCATTATTGTGATAAGTGCAACCATCAAATAAGTGTTGACGACAAGTTCTGTACAAAATGCGGAGCGCAAAATGCCTGCTACCAGAACAAATATGCTGTCACTATGGCTGACGATCCAGCACCGCAGACTATAAAAGGATTGATTCACGATTTTATAGATAAGGACGACCCAGATAAAATTGATGAACGAATATATGCACGCGACTTGGTCAACAGGGACGCTGACCTACAAGAAAATAAGATTGCTGAAAAAAAGTTAACTAAGACTGACAGAAAGATCATTGTTTTTCCAATAATTTGTGTGTTTATATCACTCGTTGCATGTATGTCACCAAATGTTTTTTCTACGGTGCTTAGTATTTGCTTATCAGTGTTCGCTTTGAGCAATGTAATTATACGCATTAAAAAAGAGCGATCTAGAAAGATTATAACGGCACTAGTTATAGTTTCAGTAGCTTTAACACTTGGGATCGCATCAACGATTTTTATATTTCTATAACTTTGCCTTTTGATGGTCTTAACTATCTGCAGAGCGATAAATAACAATTCCTCATCGACAGCGCGTGCTTTGGTATATGTTTTGAAGGTCTGTAATCACTATT
>JAITLB010000146.1 GCA_031278175.1 Christensenellaceae bacterium | reverse complement strand
GATCGTATTCGTATCTCCAAGCTTTAGTAGGGTGTATAACATCCTGATTAGTAAAAGGATTGCGAATTGCATAACAGAGGTTCGGTCTCTGTGCTTTCGTTACGGGACTTACATAAGGAACATTTGTCCATGCGCCACGAGGGTCATTATCGGGATTATTATAAATACTATCTGCCTTTTTAGTGCGTGGTGCTTTTAAAGTAGAAAGCCGATCCGTCTTCCTATATGCTATTATATACTCTGTAAGTGATGCAAACATTTTTGCATTGTTACTGCGGGTAAATCTTTTTTCCCAAATAATGCACGAGATGAAATTGTATTCACCAAACACTTCATCGCATAATTTTCTTAAATTAGCTTGTTCATTATCATCAATAGAAATAAAAATTACACCATCTTCGCGCAACAGATTTCTCGCCAGCTTTAATCGAGGGTACATCATATTGAGCCAGTTTGTATGGTAACGACCAGTTGTTTCTGGGTTGGATTTTAAAACTTGACCTGTGACCTCTCTATAATGTCCTAAACTGTCGGCAAAATCATCTTCATATATAAAATCATTGCCCGTGTTGTACGGCGGATCAATATAAATCATCTTTATCGAATTAAGATAAGATGACTGCAATAGTTTCAGCACCTCCAAATTATCGCCTTCTATGTAAAGGTTTTTGGTCTTGTCCCAGTTTTTACTCTCTGCGACACATGGTAGCAACGTCCCAGCGCTCGGCAATCTTGCAAGACGAATTGCATTCTGTTTGCCTTTCCAGTTCCACGTATAGTTTTCAACACTCTCTTCTACATGTGCGCCCAAAATTTCTCTTAATTGCTCAAAGTCAATCTTGCCCTCTATCACGATCTCAGGAAACAGTGCTTTTATTTGCTCTATATTCGCTTGTGTAATATCTAATGATTTACTGTCTATTTTTTTCATTTTCTACCTCACGAAAATTTGGTAAGATAATCCAAACTTTCCATTATCAGCGGTTTCAAGAGAGTCATAATTCCAATTATTCCAATTTGCAAAATATTAGAACTATTATTGCCCTTATTTAAAATTTAGCCGCTGAGATTAGTAATTCGCTCGATTTTTATAATCATCAAGGACGCTTCTCGATTTTGCTCTATTATGCATAATTAGCAATGAATAATAATTTAATCCAATACTAATCTTATCACGCTTTCTTAACTCAAGCGTACTTAACGTTAGCAAAATTCATTGGTGCGCCCCAAATCCTCATGGCATTTGGAAGGTGATCGCCCTGTCGTATCAGATTCTTCGATATTGCGCACTCTTTTGTATAATAACACACATATGCTGATATACTTACTTTTCTTATACTAAAACAAAAGCCGCCTCTTTTGCACTGCTCTTACTACCTCAATTGTGCATTATGTATTATAAATTGTGTGTTTTCAAAACAACCTCATTTTGCGCTCAAATTTTTTAAGAATCTCTTGCGCGTTAATAAGTACATTAGCGTCACTAAAGCATTTGTCTGCAAAGATATATGTGCCAGCAATCGGCAAATCAATCATCATTGCCTCGACTGCTTCTAAGGTTACATGCGGTTGCAAACAGACAAAGACATTATAAACGGGGTTAGTTACTATATAACCTGTTGTTCCTTTGATGATAACTTCTTTAACTGGCAATGTAAGAGGCAACCCGAATTTTAGCATAATTTCGTAGACAACATCAATATCTTTTCTTCCATCAACAAGATAGAGGACATTTTCCTGTATTCGCTTTGCTACTACTTCTTCATCTTCTGTCGGTGTGTTGTCCCAAATTTTAAGGTTACTAGTATCAAGCTTAAAGACTTTAAATCCTGTATCTAAATTTGCTGTGCTCTTCGGCTTATTAATTTTGATTTTTTCTCCAGCGCGTTGTATTCGCTCTTTGCCGATTTCGCAAATGTTTTTAAATCCTGCCATGTTTGCTTCGCTACTTTCATTCATTGCTTCAGGGATTTGTACCATAATAAACTTTCGATCCCCACCATCTTCTGCGTTCAACTGCATAACAGCGTGAGCAGTAGTCGCAGAACCTGAAAAGAAGTCTAATATAATAGCGTCTTTAGCAAAATTTGTTACAATTTTTACTAAATATTTGATCAATTCGACTGGTTTAGGGAAAGCGAAAGCCTTATTCCCAAATAGTTCTATAAAACTTTTTGTCCCATCTTGTGACATGCCAACTTCGGAAGGTAACATTGTTGATACAGGTATGTATCCAAATCTGCCATCCGCTTTAGCCTCGTCTTCATCTTTAAAATAACGAAATGCTGGGCGAGATATGCTCAGAAAATCATAATCGCCAGGAAAAACAATTCGCTGCTGTGAATAATACATCCCAAAAGTCTCTTTCGTTACCGCCCATGTCCTGTTTGGATTAGCGGGGTATTCATCACCTGTTTTTGGGTTTATTATAGTGAAATAACTGTTTGGTCGCTCTGCTACACTCGTTTGCTTTGTCAAATCATGTATGCGCCAAGGTCTGTTGGGCAAATCTTCGGTTTCAAAATATTTCCGTGCACCGCCCTCAATGCTTGCGATAAATTTATCGCTACGTGCATAACAAAGTATCCATTCATAATCTTGTGAAATTCCAAAAGGAACGTCCGATTTTGCTGTGCGCTTTCGCCAAGGAAATGTCGCTACAAAATTATCTTCCCCAAAAATCTCATCGCATATCTTCTTTAAATTTGCCTGCTCTCTATCGTCAATGGAAATATATATTGCGCCGTCTTCTAGCAACAAGCTTCTAGCAAGCTTTAACCGAGGGTACATCATATTGAGCCAATTAGTATGATAACGTCCAGCAGTCTCGGGGTTCGACTTTAAAGCTTGACAAGTAACCTTTTTATAATATCCCAAACTATCTGCAAAATCATCTTTATATACAAAATCATTGCCAGTGTTATAAGGCGGATCAATATAAATCATTTTAATCGAATTAAGATATGAGGATTGCAAAAGTTTCAACACTTCCAGATTATCACCTTCTAAGTAAAGGTTTTCAGTCTCATCCCAGTTTTTACTCTCCTCTATACATGGACGCAAAGCACCCAGGCTCGGCTTTCTTGCGAGTCTGATTGCATCCTGCTTGCCTTTCCAATTCCACGTATAACATTCCGCACGCTCATCTACATGTTCGCCCAAAATCTCGCGCAATTTCTCAAAATCTATTCTTCCATCTAATATGACTTCTGGAAATAGTGCTTTAATCTGCTCAATATTCGCTTGCGCAGTATCGGGTGGTTTGGTGTCCATTTTATCTATCAATTACCTCTCTTAGAGACCAACAACAAATTCTAAAGTGCTAATTTTCATTTAGTGTTTTTCGCGCTAAATTGTTTTCTAGTTTTCTAACATTGTTTACAAGACTCTAGAAAGTTTTCACAGACTACTTTTAGCGTTTTTAGTGATAAACAATTGCTCTTAAAAACAAATATAAAAATTTCACAATATGCACTTTACTATATAAAGCACTTATGACATATTATAAACCACATTCGTGAAAAAATCAATTGTTGATACTTGTTAGGAATATAAATATCAAAAGATTGACTAAATTGTAGGTACGTATATACACTAGCGCAAAAACAAACATCTGCAGATCTTAAGCATTTTTTATTTAATAAGCGATAAACGGACGCAATTTGTGGTGGATTTAATCGTAGCAGAAAATGTAGTGAGCATTATTAAAATTAGTCACATTGTGAATTCTAATTTGCAAACGCTAGATCATTCTCTTAAATTGATTCATGCTCTTCCAAGTAAAACTTGTAAATTCGTTTAGTTTTATCATCAACAGTTAGCAATTTAGATATTGCAAGTCCTGGTATTGCGTATATAATATTGCCTAATGCTATGACTGCTTGTCGGTCTCGCTGTTCGGTTGGGAGTTTGATGTCAGTGAAATAATCCGACAATGATTTTGTTCCACCGCCAAATCTTGTAAATTTATCGCCTGTGCGACGTTTTCTAATTACTGCGTTTTCGGGAATTTTATCGGCGTCATAAGTATTCACTGAAATACAATCAACAGGTAGAGAATATATTTTATTGCCATCAATTACATATTCCTCATCTACATCAAATAATTCACAATACGTGCTATCGGTTTGCTGATGCGGTCGTTTTTTAAATACAAGCTTATCATACTGTCTTATCGCTATTAAACGATGCGGCAAATCAATTGTTGTATTGTTTCTAGAATTCCTTAATTCCAATACATAATTATACAGCACTGTATCCATATCATATTCACTATTAATCATTCTTAATGCTTCTGCTATTGACATCTTTGCTATAACGGGATGCTGAGTCAATACTGAAATTGGCAGAGATACAAGGTCATCGCACAAAGTAGGAGTGATTGTATTAGACTGCAAATATTCTTCTACTTCTGCCATGTTTGTCGACAGTCTTCTCAAAGCACTAAATGCCATAGGAAATCGACTTTCTATTTGTGGAAACAACGTATTCCTTATAAAATTGCGAGAATATTCATTACTAAAATTCGTCTCGTCTTGGCGGTATTCTAAAGCAAGACTTTTACTAAATTGAATTATTTCATCCTTAGTATATTCTAACAACGGATGAATGTATCCCTCTCGGTCAACAATACCACGCAAACCTCTGACCCCTGTCCCTCTAAACAACCGCAACAAGACCGTTTCGACTTGATCATTTGCATGATGAGCTAATGCAACAACATCTACTTCTTTCTTCGATAATAATTCACCAAAAATTTCATATCTCAAAATCCGCGCTGCTAGTTCAATGGAAACCTTATTTGTGCATGCATAATGCGGTGCATCTACTTCTCTAATAATACATGGCATATTATGGTTTATACAATAATTTTCAACAAATTTTGCATCGTCTTTAGCTTGATTGCCTCGTATACCATGGTCAATGCATATTACAACAATATCAGCACCATCGCGCCTGAGGATTTCAAGTAAAACCATAGAATCGATGCCACCAGATACACCTACTCCAATCTTTTTGCTTTTGTCGTACTGTATAGTCAATTTGCGCATCCCAATGCCTCGCTACAGTATTTTTGTGTTATTTTGCGCTTCCTTGAATGCCTTAAACGCGGCAGCAGATGCTGGGCGCATCTCTCTTAGGTAATCACCATATATTAGCGGGCTACTATTATTAGTGCCCCGCCAGGCATCAAGAATTTCGCATGTGAACATAGTATGAGTTGGTAACTCCTTCGTCTCTATTACATTGCAGTGCAAATACGCAATTGCATCGCTAAACGTTGGTAGCCCGTCTTTAATAACATGATCTACATTTTTCCATTTATCTTCTGTTCTCGCACTTTGAAACCCAAAGTTAGCAATTACAAATGGATCAATCATCTCACCTAATACGGATAAAGTGAACTGATTGAATTGCTTGATACATACTGGTGTATTATTGTTTTTCATCGTTGCAACAATTACTATCGGTGCAGATCCTGCGGATACTTGTGCGACAGCATCGACCACACAACCGCCATATTCACATCCATTTACATTGCGTACACCTAAAACATATAACCCGTATGAAAGGTTATACAGTGCTGTTAAATCCATTTTATGTCTCCTTACACGTTTCCATTTGCACAATAAATTGAATGCTAATGAAACGGTTACAATATGTGCTTGACTAAAACCAATATCGAAATAATGACATTAGCTTCACCCTCTTATATTATATTACATTTAGCGCGTATTAGATAGATGTTTTTAAATATTTATCAAAATTATTTTTGACACGTTTCTTGCTCTAAATTATATATGAACTGTTGTAGTGCCCGAGCACGGTGACTGATCTTGTTTTTTTCTATGCTACTAGCTTCGCCAAATGTTTTACCTATCTCATCTGATAAAAACAGCGGGTCATAACCAAATCCCCCATTCCCGCGTGGCTTATCAATAATTGTACCACTCGTCTCTCCTGTAGCAGAAATTATTCGCCCATCAGGAAAACATGCGACAATTGCAGATACAAATTTGGCGCGCCGATCAACGGATGAACTCATTTTCTTTAGAAGCAAAGAATTATTATCTTGATCGTTACATGGTTCGCCTGCATAGCGGGCTGAATGAACACCTGGCTGACCGTCAAGTGCTACTACTTCTAATCCTGAGTCATCGGCCATTGTTGCGGATCCCGTTAACTTGCATATAGTATCGGCTTTTATTAATGCGTTTTCATAAAACGTTGAACCTGTCTCGGGTATGTCAATTTGAATTCCGACATCGTCTAGCGACTTGATTTCAAATTTGCCGTATAAAATCGCTCTGATTTCATCTAATTTATGTTTGTTGTTTGTTGCAACAACTAAAGTTTCCATTTTTATTTCTCCTTTTTACTCCAAGTGCTAGTTTTTCAAAAGTGCATTATATTGCCAATTCCATAATAATGCCACTCTAATATTACACCCGCACCAAACTATGCCTATTTGTCGCTTACAAATTTTCACATCCTTACAATCAAATTATTTTGCATTATTAGTGCTGGTTTTATGGTGTCACATCTTGTTTGCAACGCTTAATATAAATCCATTATGCAAGTTTCAATAAGTGTGAGCGTTCTATACTCTTTTGAGGCGCACAGCACCGAAATACTCTTATCCTTTATTATTTTATACACGGCTAAATTAATAATTATGTGGCGGCCCACTTAACCACTAATTAATATCGTGTATAAATACTATCATTTTTGTTAAGCCGCAATTTCATCTCGCATTTTAGATTTGGGCTACCAGTTTATAGTGCACTTTGATATTCCATGCTGACCATCGCATTGCTTTCTATCTTGCTTTATATTATAAACATCCATCTCAAAAAATGCAATATTTATAGCATAAGTGACTAAGCACATATTTCATTTGCTATTATTTTTTAATTTAAAACCGAATAACAATGGACTTGTCACTAGATATATCTAATAAATCCCAAATGCTACCACAGTTTCCTTCTTGATTTTTTGCTGTGTCTACGTTATAGGCATCATGGAATTTTGCGCGTGTTAATAATTGCAAGAATTGCTAATCAATTGAACTGCAAATTGCACAGTTTACAGGGTAATGCAAATATACGTAATTTAGTGATTTAAAATCAACTGCACAAATTATCAATGTTTCCTTACTAAACTTTAATTTTTCAGGTATACAATTTTACACCTACTGTTTTATATAATTGTCAGTTTGTTATGTTGTATAAAATATTCTAGTTGCACTAGATACGCAACAACTTGAGGTGTATTCATTAGTTGCCCATATATTGGTTTTGATATTTCTTGCCGCTTTTGGATCAGACTATTGATGTAATCAACATTGACCAAATTATATATCGCTGAACTCCTGTCTTTCATTATTTCCATAACTCTAGTGGTTACAGCACTCATGAATGCTGGGTTATGAGTCTTTGGATAAGGGCTTTTTTTGCGATTTATTATTTCATGCGGCAATTCACTTTTAAAAGCTTCTCTGACTATACCTTTCTCCCTAGAATTGTGAGATTTGAATTTCCATGGCATGTTAAATGCATACTCCACGATTCTAAAATCACAGAAAGGCACACGAACCTCAAGCCCATTATACATACTCATGCGATCTTTTCTATCTAATAAAGTTTGCAAGAACCCATATATATTCAGGACGAACATTTCTCTCAATCTTCGTTCATATACGGACTCATCATCTATATAGGAGCACATTGAAATTATCTTTTTGTATTCATTATATACAAATTCATCAGCGTCTTTGCCTATCACTTCTGTCCTAAATAATTCGCTACGTGCATCAATAGAACTAGACCATGGAAGAGCATCGCAAAACAAGATTTCCTTGTTATGATACCATGGATATCCACCAAATATTTCGTCAGCACCTTCTCCTGATAGACATACCGTATCATGCTTTTTAATCTCTCTACAAAACAATAATAATGACGCGTCAATATCAGCCATGCCAGGACTTGTCCTAGCGTCACAGGCATCATATAGTGCTTCTACGACATCTGGCAAGTCAAGCACAACACTGCTATGATTACTTCCAACATATCGCGACATTATTTCTATATATTTGTTGTCGCAGTCAGGTTGAAACGCATTTGGAATAAAATATTTATCATTGTCTAAATAATCAACCGAATAGGTATTTAAGTCAATATTCTTGCCTTTATATTCACCTGCTACGACAGCAGTAATTATACTAGAATCCAATCCCCCAGAAAGAAAACAACCAAGTGGTACATCCGAAATCATTCGTCGCTTTATAGCGTCTGTTATCAGATAGTGAGTCTTTTCTATAGTTGTAACTAAGTCATCTTGATGTGACGATGCTACCAGATGCCAATATATTCTCTTAGTTACTCCTCTTTTAGTTACGGTAATGCATTCACCTGGCTTTAATTCTTCTATACCTTTTATGCATGTTAGACCACATGAGCGACCTGGACCTAATAGCAATAATTGCTTTATCCCATTGCTGTCAATAGCTCTAGGAATCTTTGGATGCACTAACAGCGCATTAACTTGTGAGGCAAATATGATACCATCCCCATCTTGAAAATAGAAAAACGGCTTGACACCTAAGCGATCGCGCGCAGCAAACAATCTACCTGTTTTTTTCTCCCATATTGCAAAAGCGAATATGCCATTGAATTTATCTAGGCATTTCTCACCCCACTCTATATATGCTTTAAGCACTATTTCGGTATCAGAATGTCCGTGAAATGTATAGCCTATCGCGCATAATTGACTTCGAATCTCGTCTGTATTGTATAATTCGCCGTTATATACAATCATCCACTCACATCCTTTTTTTTTGACACTCATCGGTTGCACTCCGCCTAGAGGATCAATCACAATCAATCGACGATGTACTAAATGACAGTGAGTGTCACCATATTCACCATTTGCATCTGGACCACGTTTTGAGAGTGTGGTTGACATCGTTTTAAATATTGTTCTATCAGGCATGTTCCCTGAATAATTAACTTGACCAGCTATGCCACACATTTTTAATCCTCATACTAAATTTACTAGACAATTTGTCTTAAAATCGGTTGTGTTTGCGATCCAGCTATGGCTTTTACTATGGAGTACTCTATGAGTGAGAAATCAGCAATTAATGAGTTAGGCTTTTCTATGCAATTGTCTTGCCCAAAAGGCACAAAATATATATTTTTTCTATTCATTAGATCGCCTATGTTTTTTAAATTCGCTGACATTCCATCGTTAGTCGAAATAGCTATTAACACAGGTCTATTATTTCTTAAATGCGCCTTCGCTGACATTAATACTGGGGTATCGGTAATTCCCGCTCTCAATTTAGCTAACGTGTTGCCCGTACACGGGGCCACAACTAAAATGTCGAGCATAGAGTTTGCACCAATTGGTTCAGCTTCTGCTATAGTTAATATCGGTTTATTTCTACACATCTCGGATATAAGTGTTACGAATCTATTAGAATCAAAAAAGCGCGTGCTAATAGATGAAGCTGCAAATGAAAAAATCGGCAAAATTGGATTGCATTCCACATCGATCTGTTCCAAAACATTAACCACCTTTGCAAAACTGCAAAACGATCCTGTTATAGCTAGTCCTATCTTAATTCCGTTCATTTTTTAAATTTGAATCCTGCATCTTTTATTATAAAAGACTTTATATTTTCGGCCGCGGTCGCTGGTGCAATTTTGCCAGGCAATCCTAGTGCTTGAACAACTTCAATCCCCAAACTTTTCGCAACACTACTATCGACTCCGCCAGGACTTGAAGCCAGGTCAATAATTACCGTGTCTTCTCTCATCATCTTTAAATTGTCAATTGTTAGAACACAAGCAGGAATTGTATTTATTATAATGTCAAAATCATCAAAATAATATGGGGCCTCGGATAATGTATAAATTTTGTCTGTAATTACCAGTGCCTCGGCTAATCGCAACTCGCTTCGATTAACTACTGCCAAATTAATGTGATTATCATAAAACAGCAAACTACATGCCTTGCCTACACGCCCATATCCCATAATCAATACAGACGTATCTCTAATCGACTTTGGGGTGCAAGTTAAAATATGTGACAACGCTCCCTCAGCTGTAAGCTGAGCGTTTTTCATGAGAAAACTTTCATCATCTAGATACTCGACAAACATAGTGTTGCTTTTTTGTGCGTAGTCATATAGTTCTGGATTAAGTGTATTCAGAAAAACAATCGCGTCCTCACTTAGTCTCACTATATCGCTACTTGCAACTTGGGTTGTCATAGAGAAAAGATATACTGGTCTACCAGTTAAATTATCAATCGTTTCATCCATCACCTGTGTTTTATAACCGTCAGCGCGAAGTGATCTGATTAAATACTCATCGCGTCTGTCTTTCAATTGAACTATAAAAACTGCGTTATCTACATAAACCATATACTCTTTTATATGAAGTCAGTTTCGTTTTTGTGCAACTTAATGAGCAACGCAATTCAAGTATCGTGGATAATATAAGTCTATTAACTCTACTATCTAAGGGTCCGCAAAGGACTTTCATATGTTGTGGTCTGTACTGACCACAATAGGAATTTTTGCAATGCTACTCACAGTCGTTGTTATTACGACTGGATTTTTTCCAAGCGAGTAATGGGTTGTAGCAAATATGTTAAATGTCATTTATCAAACCTCTTTATTATTTGCTTGGTGGATTTCAAAATGGAGAATCATAAAGAATAATAAATCCAGTACAGGCTCAACCTAACCTGATTCACACAATCTGAACATTCCGCGGAATTTAGAATTTTCAAATTCCTCTCTTGCTCTTATGCAGTGTATCGCGTATAATAAACGTGTTAGCATTAAAGCAGGAGGGCTTGGAATATGCTTTTATCATTAACCGAATACGGGAAACTTCACGGGTAGAGCGCCGATACGATCCGCCTCATGGCAGAAAAAAATATGTTTACTGCCGCACAGAAAATTGAGCGCAACTGGACGATAGACAGCGATGAACCATACCCCCGTCAAGAAGTGCACCACAAAGAATCCGATTACTGTTGTTTCGCTGTTCTCTGGGTGCGGAGGTATGGACTTGGGTTTCCTCGGCGGCTTCGACTTCCTTGGTAAACACTACACCAAGACCGATTTTGACATCATATGGTCGAACGAGATTAACCCCGCCGCCTGTGAAACATACCGAACCAACTTAGGCGACCATATAATCGTTGGGGATATCAACGAGAAATTACATAGCCTCCCCGACCACGCTGACGTGGTCATTGACGACTTTCCGTGCCAAGATATCTCGATAAATTCGGCATTGCGTGCAAACGTAGCGGTCTTTGCACGGCAATCGTGGAGGCGGTTGACCATCTACAACCGCAGGCTTTTGTTGCCGAGAGCGTAGGAGGTTTGCTCCTTAAACAGAACGAAAAATCGCTTAACAAAATCCTTGAGGATTTTCGCGCACTTGGATATGAGTTGAACTACCATGCCTGCCGAGGCGAGGAATACGGTGTTCCGCAGACCCGTGAGCGTGTGTTTATAGTAGGAACGCGGGTGGATAAGCCCAAATTCTCACCGCCACAGTCCGTGACCGCCGATCCTATAACGGCGCAACAAGCCACCAGCGACCTCGAACAACATCCGCAAGACCGCGAGTTTTCGCATATTTGGATCTTAGCGGATGTCAGCGGAGAACAAGGCAACCGCCAGCTGTTGGAGGACAGACCTGGATACACTATCCGAGCCGAGTGCCACGGCAACATCCAGTTCCACTACATACTCCCGCGCCAGATTTCAATGCGCGAGGCGGCGCGGATACAGTCATTCCCCGACACGTTCCGCTTCCCATGTAAGATCCGCGAAACCGAGCGGCAAATAGGAAATGCCGTGCCGCCAGTGCTTGCTTGGCATATTGCGAAAGCGGTAGAACCGTTGATTGAGAGAGAAAGCGTATTACAAAAGCTGAATTCGAGGCGATTCTCGATAAATATTGTGAGAGACTGACCGCGACACCCTCGCAGCGGGCTTCAAAACATCACGCAGTTTGAGCACCGCGTCCGCGAAGTGGTGAGCAAAATCACGAAAGATGGCGGTGTTTTTGTCGTGGATTTCAACCCACACCCGCAGGCGTTCCACGATATAGCGATGGGCAAATTCTGTGTAGATGTCAAATTCAGACTTAACGACACTTGCAAAGCAACGCACCCCGCGTCCACGAGACGCAGAGAATTGAAACCATAAAGCGGATTTACATCGTGTTCGGTAAAATGGGCGGTTATCCACGTCCGCACATCGCATGTTCCACGCTTTGAGATAGAGTTGCCATTTGACAAAGCCGAATCGAAGCACTCCCTTTTTTAGGAAATTGGCATTCCCTGCGATGATTTCCGCAAACTCAAAATGTATGAAAGAATGAAATACATCCGCGCTTATGCCACAAAATCCACCCCAATGGGCGGCTTTAGTGAATTGAGGGCAGTGAGTCGTGTCTGGAACACACCAGTCTAATTCTGGCGCACTTCTACACAAATCTAACGACCTCAAGAAAGCCGAAACTCCGTGCAACGAGTTTTTTAGAGTTTTCTCTGTCATCGATGAAGAGTTAGCAAAAAACATTGTTAGCAAAAATGAAGCGGAACCATAAAGTAGCGATTTCAAGCTTTTTATCTTACAGGGATTTGTGGTCTTAACGACAGTTTGCTTCTCTCAATTTTAGATACTGCATTGATAACCACTACCCAAATCTCTTGCATTTGCCTCAGATTGATTTAATTTGATAATGTAATACAGACTACGGACCACCCACATTGCAGTGCAACTCAAACATAATGTCTCTAACCGTTTTATAAAAAAAACTACAGAAAAGTGTTTGCTCATCAAATGTGCTTAAGAAAAAGAAAGATATCAAGCAATCCTAATTTCATTGTTTAATCATGTCCAGTTTGTTGTATAAAATCGTATTTTACTAATTGATGTCGTTTACGATTTACCATTTTTCAATTAATTTAGATTCAATCTTGCATTGCTAATATTATGCGTCTAGTAAAGCGATTTTGCTTTTGACAACTTCTATTTGTGCATCTCTTTCAACTATCTGTTTTTCTATGCATTCTTTAAGTGTTTCTTTTAATATGGTGCCACGAAACTTTTCAGGAATATTTAGTTCTATCAATTCGCGACCAGACACTAAGAGATCACTAATTTTGAACGGCGATCCGTTTTTAATCATTTCATCACGGATGGTTGAAAGACGCTGAATACGTCTATCAAAATTTCTCTTATTCCCACTCCCTAAAGCATCTGCTTTTTCCAATTCTATCAAGTCATCTATAATATTTGCGTGTTTGCTGACAAAAAGACGCAATTCTGTTACTGATGCCGTTTCTCTTGAATCAAACATGTGAACAGATACCAAGTTCGATACTCTGTTTATCGTTTCCTGTGGATATTTAAGCTCATTTAAAATGCGCCTAGCTATTTGTGCGCCTTCAACGTCATGCTTTGAATATTTGCCCGTATTTAAATACCGAGAAGGCTTCCCTATATCATGTAGCAGTGCTGCTAATCTAACTTTGGGTGTTGCAAATTCAACTGTATGCAAGATATGGTTAAACACATCATACTCATGATATTCTCGCGGTTGTGGTAATCCTTTTGCCAATACTAAATCAGGAATAATATAATCTAGCAACCCTACTTGATCTGCTAACAATAATGCACGGTAATGTGCTTTATCTATGCCATATTTAGTATCAGCTACTAACATTGACTCCAGCTCACAGCGTATCCGCTCCTTTGTTATTGATTCAATCAATGCAACTTTATCTTTTGCACCGATCAACGTAGTAGAATCAATATCGTATCCCGTCTGTGCTGCAATTCTAACAAGACGCAAAAGACGCAATGCGTCCTCTTCAAAAGTCACTTGTGGTTCTCTAACAGTTCTAATTATTCTATTGTTTATATCTTGTATCCCAGATACGGGATCGATTATCTTATCGTTTTTTATATCGTAATAAATTGCGTTGAGAGTGAAATCACGTCGCTGGGCATCTTCATCTAGACTAGTCGTAAACTTAACGCTCGTTGGTTCATGCTCGCCTGTATTCGGATAGTTATCGATACGGAAAGTTGTATATTCAAAACACTCATCATCAGTATATATTTTAAGCGTCCCAATGCGCGGATTGATAGGTCTTATTTTAAATTTGGTAGATTTTAATCTGTGAATAATTTCAGATGGTGTAAGGGAGGAAGCTAAATCAATATCTGTTTGCCCAAATCCTGCTATAAAATTCCTAACAAATCCGCCTACGATATATAGGGGTTCGCCTAATATTAAGTTCAACTGCTTTAACGCTTGTGATATGTTCATATCAATAGTATATACTGCACATGTCACTGTTTCAAAATGAAATATGCAAATCCTAAATTAAAAAATATAATTGTTAGTTCGTTTTAGAACTCCGATTAATGATGACTTGCGCTTGTGACTAACTTATATGAGTTGCGATATTTTAATCCTCTTTAATTAAGGATAATACCTAATTTAGTAGTCGACAAACAAATAAATGCGAAACCATCTTATACATATATGTAGCAAAGAGTAATTATTTTAGCATTTTAATGCAACTATATCGCTAAACTTTGCTAATATTTTTGGTCTACTAGACAGTTTCTCTGTACATTTTTAATCTATCTGCTTGTTAATGATTGGTAGCATAGTTCATATCCACTAAAAAATCTGCTATTTTTATATACTCTTCTAACGATAGATCTTCACCTCGTACTGTTTGCAAAAATCCTAGTTTTCCAATGTCTTGTTTTATAGAATTCTTATCAACATTAAAAATGGTAGCTATGTTATTTACTAATGTCTTCCGTCGCATTGCAAAACCAGCTCTTATTAATTTGCGCAATACTGCTATGTCTTTAACAATAATTGGTGTGGTTCTTTTTTTTATGTGAACCACTGCACTATCAACATTAGGTGATGGTATAAAACAATCTCTTTTTAATATCCTTGTTATTTGAGGATCACCAAATATTTTCACGGCTAGCGTTATTGACCCATATTCAGAAGATCCTGGTAAAGCTGTTATGCGCTCTGCAACTTCCTTTTGAAGTGTCAGCGTTAAAGATTGAACAGGTAATGTGCTTTCTATAAACCTCATTATTAGTGGTGCTGTAATATAATATGGAAGATTTGCTACGACTTTAAACGGTCGGTTCTCTGTAAGTGCCGAGATTTCCTCATCACTCGCTTTTAGAACATTTAGATATTTAATCTCTGCTGTGTTTGAATCCTTTAGCACCTCACTTAGAACTGGTTTCAGTGTCTCATCAATTTCAAAAGCAATCACTCGCTCAGCAATTTGCGCCAACATTAGCGTTAAAGTTCCTGCACCTGCACCAATCTCCAAAACAATATCCGATTTAGAAACCTGCGAATCAGCACATATGCTAGCTAGGATATTCTTATCGGTTATAAAATTCTGGCCTAAGTTTTTTTTAAATTTGAAATTGCTCTGTTTTAATATATCAAAAATGCTCACTAACCAATCTCCTCAACTTTGTTATAAAACCTGATTATTGTTTTGATTAAGTCTTTTAAATAATGCATGCGCATTATTGGATGTTAGTTCGCTAATATCGATATTCGGCAACCACTCAGAGAGCTTTTGAGCCACTAATTTTATGTATTTGGGGTAATTAGTCTTTCCCCTATATGGCACTGGTGTCATATAAGGGCAATCCGTTTCCAATAACAATCGATCCAGTGGTAGAGATTTCACGACACTTTCCCTGTCGGTATTTTTGAATGTGATGCTTCCACCAAATGAAAAATACACAGAATCGAGTTTTAAACACTCACGTGCAAATTCTATTGAACCTGAATAACAATGCAATACCAAGCCATGTCTCAGATAGTGTTGATTCTGAAAAAGTATTGCTTTCATATCATCGTATGCTTCTCTTAAATGAATTATAATTGGCAATTTCAATGACGCAGCAAGTTCGATTTGCTGTTCTAGCACTCTCCTTTGTATTGCTTGAGGACTAAAGTTATAGTGATAATCAAGACCAATTTCTCCAATAGCCACAAGTTTATTGTTGTTTGCGACACTTTCAAAATATTGATAATCGTCTTGCTTTGCATGTACCGCATCGTGCGGATGCACTCCAACAGAGCAGTAAAAATCTTTGAATTTCTCCGCTAATGCTAGTGCAGACTCGCTAGACTGCCGATCGCACCCTATTATAATAATTTGAGAGATATCGTCAGTTGACATGTTATCTGCTATCTCTTGTACGTCGGGCGCTAGTCGTTCATCATATAGATGCGCGTGTGTATCGATCATCATTAAGAGATTAAATCTCCGCCATTCATTTGTTCGCCTGGATTCAATAAAATTACATCACCTGCTACATTAGACGAACATAGTAACATGCCTTCTGATTCGACACCACACAATTTTACAGGAGCTAGATTAATAATAGCGCAAACACGCTTGCCAATCAACTGCTCGGGTGCGTAGTACTTTGCAATTCCACTTACTATCGTTCTCGTCTCTATTCCTATATCTACCGTAAGCTTTAAAAGTTTATTGCTTTTTTTGACAGCTTCCGCATTTTTTATAATGCCTACTCTTAGATCCATTTTCGCAAATTCAGCATATTCTATTAACGGCTTTTTCTCAAATGCGGGTGCTTTTTCTTGTAAAACTTGGACAGTTTCATTTGGTTGATTGTTTATACTATTGTCTATAGTTTGATTGTTCATACTATTATTTACCTCTACATTTAATAATTCAGTTTCTATGTCAATTCTATCAAAAAGCTTGTTTGTAACCTTAATATTTGTCCCTGGTTTCAACCCGCCAAACTTGATAGTGCCTTCAAAACTACTAGGATTTTCAACCGACAGTGCATCTAATATTACATTTGGAGCATCTATCAAAAACGGCTTTAGAAGTATGCCAACTATCCTCAGTGCTTCTGCTAGATTATATAACACAGTTCCTAGACGTTGCTTGTTTGCAGAATCTCTAGCCAATATCCAAGGTGTAGTTTCGTCAATATACTTGTTTGCACGACTAACAACTTTGAATATTTCTGAAAGTGCCTCTGACACCATAAGATTGTCCATCATGTCACGCACTTTGGGATATAGTTCACTAATTTTATCTATCAGGTCTGAATCAAATTCTCCAACCTCAACTGGCTCGGGCAAAATGCCATTGAAGTACTTATTTATCATCATCAGCGTGCGACTTAAGAGATTGCCTAGGTCATTGCAGAGGTCTGCGTTGCGCCGTCGTAGAAACGCTTCTAGCGTGTACAATCCATCATTCCCGAATGAAATATCTCTTAACAAATAATATCTGACCGAGTCAACACCATAACGCGCACACAATTCAAAAGGATCAATTATGTTGCCTTTTGACTTTGACATTTTCTCGTCACCAAACAATAGCCATCCATGCCCATAAACTCGCTTAGGAAGTGGCAAATCAAGAGCCATAAGAATTGCTGGCCATATAATAGCATGAAACCGAACAATTTCTTTGCCCATCATATGAATATCAGCAGGCCAGTATTTTTTAAACAATGTCTCATCGTCACTAGCGTATCCTAATGCTGTTAAGTAATTAGTTAGAGCATCTATCCATACATAAATGACATGATCTTTATCAAATTCAACAGGTATTCCCCACTTGAAAGATGTACGACTTACGCATAAATCTTGAAGCCCTGGCAATAAGAAGTTTTTAATCATTTCATTTTGACGAGATGGTGGTTGTAAAAAGTCAGGGTTTTCTTTGATAAGTTTCGTTATGCGATCCCCATATTGAGAAAGCTTGAAAAAATAACATTCTTCTTTTTGAATTGTTGTTTCTCTATCACAATCGGGGCATTTCCCAGCTTTTAATTGGGACTCAGTCCAAAAAGATTCACAATGCGCACAATAGTGACCCTCATAATGTGACTTGTAAATATCACCTTTTTCATAAAGCTTAGTAAATATCTTTTTTACTGCTTCTTTATGATAGGAATCAGTAGTACGAATAAACTTATCGTATTTTATTCCTAAAACACTCCACAATTTTTTTAGCGTGTCAATCCTTTCATCGAGAAACGCATGAATCTCTTTATGTGCATCTTCTGCTACTTTTTCAATTTTCTGTCCGTGTTCGTCAGTTCCTGTTAAATAGAATGTGTCAAATCCGTCCATTTTCTTAAAGCGCGCTAATGCATCACAAACGACAGTTGTATAACATGTGCCAAGATGCCATGTGCCACTAGGATAGTATATGGGAGTTGTAATATAATAAGTTTTCTTCTCCATTTTTATCGCCTCTTCTACCACCTGCAGTATTTAAACATTGAAGGCGGTGTTTAGTATACAAAATCTCGAACCTAAAATTATTAGAAAATATTAGTCATAAATGCAATTTTACAAACTACTATATGGTTCTATGCTACTCACAGGTTTATAGCATCTGCAAGCATATTAACTCTATGTTGCCATTCTATAGCGATAAAATAGCATATAGTGTTTTAGTTAACTGCACTTGATAAAATAAAATCATCGCTCCTGTTGAAAAAATATTTGATCTCGTTTTGTTAAAACAAAATTGCCTTTAAAACCTTGTTTGATCGCAATTAACACTGTCAGTAGCTTTATGATTAATTAGACTAAATGTGTTCCTCTAAAGTTTCTTAAGTCTTAAATAAATTATACTTGAATATATGCAAACTGTCAACATAACTGCATTGAGACAGTCATAAATTAATGTTAACAATTTCTCTAGATTGGATTGTCGGGCTATCATAAATGCTATAAAACCCATATAACCATATCATTATGTCAATTTGCAAAATTTTACCACTAAAATTATAAGCGACTATTTATTGAAACAGTGAATTGCACATTTTTAATAACTGTGTTCAGACAACGTTCTTTATAACAAATCACTATTGCTAAAGTTTTGTAGTTTTGCTTTGAAATTATCACTTTATTTCTCAATATAGCATATCATGCTTCATACGATACTAAATCAATCTAACCCAGCGTTTGCTATCTTTGTGTGTCTCGGACAAATAGGTATCCTAACTGAACGATTTAGACAGTCCTTTATACAGAATTGCATCAAGTAAGAAATCCTTTGCACGTATTCTTTTCAAAGTCACTTGTTTCAAAATGCGTTCATTATGAATTTATAGATGCAATTTAAATTCTATTCGTCATATACTCTCCTGTTGTG
>JAITLB010000133.1 GCA_031278175.1 Christensenellaceae bacterium | reverse complement strand
TAATATCGCCTGTTCAAGTGTTTGCTAGAACGTGAGTAATATAGTATGCAAATTAAGTAATAAAGATGAGTGTGTATTCACTTTATTAAGCATTGCATGTAGTCATTTTAGAGATGGTAACAAAATACCAAGTCTTTGATGGTACTATTCTCTAGTGCTTAGTTGGTAAGACTAGATGATCCAGGCATTTTTCTTTAACATTTTACACTTTTTGGAGTTGTGCTTTTATCAAGGCATAGTTGGATGTGACTTAAGTAGAGAAGAGGTCGCTAAAAGAAAGCATGCTTTTATGATATTAACCCAATTCCATTTCAACTAGGTGTTTTGAATGTCGATTTAAGTAGTGTAGCAGTTAAGATTTACTACAACAATGAGATTTAACTTCGATCTTAGAGCGGACTAGCAAGTTTTGATATATTCTCCTTCCCATAATACCATAGTTGCCACATGGGTTAGTAATAAAGCGAAACAACGATTATTCCCCTAGAGTATTATTTTAATGAAACTCTGATGGGATCAAGAATAGAGGATGAGCAAAACTAATCTAGGATAATTGCTAGAGCTGATAATGTAAAATGAAGTCATTTAGCAAAAATGCGTAGTTGTAAATAACAGGAAATTCTTAATATAACTAACAATGCTACCTCCTCGCTTTGTGATTTATAATAAAATACGATTATTAGTACCAAGGAAAGTGGAAACTGAAGTGCAAACTTCTTTTATCTAAAATGATAAAATATACAATGAAGGAAGAAAACCATACAAATAGCATAGTAAGATAATAAACTTTAACCGTGCAATTTTAGTGTGATCCCACCTGTTAAATTTTTAAACTTTTGACAGGTGGAGTAATCATATAATTTGCCAGATAACACACTGGCAGTGGATCAGTTGTCGTTAGTATGCGCAACTTGTGTTACTAAGCAATACCGATATAAGCAAATCTAGATAAACACTCTACATTGTACAAAATCTTAAGTGCGAGAAAAAGAGCTGAGAATGGATAATGTAAAAGTTGCACTAAAACACTATTCACAAATAAAAAGCATAGCATGATTAACTGTGATAGAGTGACTAACACACATTTAGAAAATGAGAGCGCCTTGAAGTAGTATTAAAGTAGCAAAAGAATCAAATTGATTTCAAATTTTAGAGGTAGAACATGTAAGGAAATGCTACCACTATGCAAATTGAGGCGATAATAGATGTGGGTTAGATATTTTATTTGGGACATTTCTTACGGAGTTAACAAACTTAAGTTAGTAATTGATAGTTATTCTCATGATGAGGTCATAGTTTTGGTGTTTAGATATTTTTAATTTTTAGGACAAAAACTTATTTGCCGTTTTGTACGATATTGCACAAAAGCAAGTGCTAGAGTTACATTGAGATTTTAGATAGCGCCCCAAGTTAAGAATTGATGATCCAGACCGTGGTAAAAATTGGCAGGAGAAAGACTTTTTTAATTCAAAATAGTTTGAAAATCAATAAAGTATTGACAATAACCACATAAATGAAATATAATTATGCAGATAGGCGAATGCGCTAAAAATATCGTATAACTATTTTGAGGAATTACGTTGCTTAACCGTTATTATTTTTGAATTCAACTTAAAAATTGAGTTAAATATTGATATAGTTATGCAGTGAAGCTAAGTTCGTGTACTAATGGTAATTCGATACGTTTTAGAGCATATGCGGAGATCTCATAAATTTTATATAGGACGGACGATAACATGAAAGGTAATGACAGAGAAAATGGCATTAGACCTGTTCGCGGCAATCTAGGGTATCGAGCAATTGTACCTGGGCAAGGTGAAGAAAGTAAGACGATTACACCTAAGTCAGGCGCTAACGATTTTTCAGATAACATATTTAGGAACAAACCTAGACAACCAATAACACCTACGTATAATAGACAACAGTCACCAGTTAAACGCGATATTTCGCCTACACAACCTAGTAACGCGAATTCTAATCGTGAAAAGGAGACCGTTAAAGAAAAATCTCCACTTGGTGTAAAACACATTGTAATAGTGCTTTTAGCGTTATTAGCAGCCTTTGCACCAATTGTAAACTATACGTTAAAATTATCTTATGTATACATTGATAATGAAGTATATCTTGGCTTTTGTGTCCATTTATTTTGGTTAATGATTATAGTAGCACTTTATGCTTTAGTCTATGCTGGGTTTGCTTGTGCTCTTAGGAGAAAAATCAGGATTGGGTGGACGATTGGATTCATTATTGTATCGGTATTCGGAATTTTCTTTAATTTCGTGAACTATGTCGCTTCAACTATAGCGTTCATGGATACAGTTTATATTCATTTAGCTGAAATCGCACCATATGCTATAGCGATTATAGGTGTGCCATTCTTACTTTTCTTATTCCCATTAATCAAGAGCAAAAAAAGAAATATAATAGCATGTGTTGTTTGCGGTGTGTTTTTGCTAATTATGGCAGTTCCTGTAATTGGACAAGTGCCATTAAAGCTTAAGTTCTTATCAGATCCTGTTGTTTTTGATACAGGGACAGGTTATTACTCCATTGTTTGGGGTGTTAATGATGACTCTCTTGGGTTTGTGACATATAAATACGATGGGGTTGAGTATTCAGTATATTCAGATGATGATGGTATAAAGCGTGTTGATACTATTCATGCTGTATTAGTTCCACGTGAACATCTTCATAATAATAGTTATGCAATACATGCAACAAGAAGTAGGGCTAAGCTTGCATATGGTGGACAGTCAGGTGGAACAATTGACTCTAAATCATATTCGTTTTTAGGCACTGCTGATCTGGAAAGTGATGATTTTACTGTAACTGTTGCATCCGATTGGCATTATAAAATAAATCTATTAGAAGGCGCGTGTTCGACAATGGAAGAACCTGATCTTGCTTTCATTGTAGGCGATTATGCTGATTTCTATGTCAATAAGCGACAAATTATCGATAATGTTCTTGTGGGTGCCGCTAAGGTCACTAAGAGCAAGATCCCCGCTATAATAGTTAGAGGAAACCACGAGACGAGATTAGATAATGTGATTTGGGCCATCCCCGAGTTATTTGGTTTCGAGTCATTTTATTACAGAGTAGAGCGCGGTAATTATGTTTATACTGTATTGGACTCGGGCGAGTCAGAACCAGATGATCATTACCAGCGTGCAGGGTATAACGCATTTGCAAATTATCTTACAAAAGAACTCGACTGGTTAGAAAAGATGCCAATTGTTGAAAAAGGAAAGTATCATGTTGTACTTACTCATGACAACAATTATGCAGAAGTAGGAGCTATTAAAGATAGATTCTTTGAAATTATGGAAAAAATTAATGTTAATATGACAATAAGTGGACATTGGCATAGGTTTGTACTTGAGCAAAAAGACTTGCCCGATGAGAATGTAATAGATTATATTAATTTCGTAACTAGCGGAACAACTGGTGTAGGCAAGACAAGTTTTATCCAGTTTTGGATTAAAGAAACGTTCTATTACGAAGCATCACAGATGGAATTTAAAGGTGATATGGTGTATTTTACTGAATATAAAGAAACGGGCGCGAGTTCAAAACTTGGCGAATATCCCAAGATCCCTCCGAATGTAGTTAAAGAAAAGAATCAAGAAGCAGCATAACTGTTTAAAACATAGACCTCCGATTTGAATAATTTTCAATTTTGCATTAGAGACCATAGCATTTTTGCTATGGCTTTCTAATGTGTGGAGAGTTGTGAGCAAATCTTACTATTAGAATATTGAAAAGTATATAAAGGATCATTATATGACTGTTATCCGTTAAATCACTTTAACTTTAATATATAATGATAGAGTCATTACCCAAGTTTGTTGTTTACGCTAGAAACCACTTTTGCATCAAACCATTGTGCATTATATATCAATAATGCAATCTTGCGATTTAGGGACATCGAATAAACGGATAAGAGTACCTAATCATGTATTCTAACTGATGAATAAGTTTACAGTTAGATTTCAAATGCTTTTATGATCTCTAACATATGAGAGTTTTTCTGTGTGCCTTTATTTAAGAAATGGATTACACAGTCAGTTCTAATATGCTAGGACGCACAAAATATAAAATAAGAATAATTGAATATAAGCAGTTATTAAAATGGAAACTTATTCTATTTTGACTTGCTCGCATTATTCTTTGACCTTTTTGACGCTTTTATCAACGAGAGCAATTAACAATTTTTAAATGACATTAAATTGTATCTTACCTGAGTTTTAATGGCACTCAGGTTGAGTTTACCCATTGGCATAACAAATTTAAGTATCATTCAGTCGATATTTTTCATAAAAATAAACACGAGTTCACTATTTGGAGAAATGCCTATGTGAGTTAAACAATTCTATATAGATAATATGATTTTATTTTTATGAAATTGAAATGATGCCATCCCCTAAATTGCGATGCGTCATACTAGTATTTAAAGAGAAAATTTTTCCAATTGAGTTTAAATGCCTTAGTAACAATACAGTTAAATATCAATTATTAATTTAATCGTGAACTACAGATGCAGGGAAAGAGAAAAAAATTGCTCAATCTTGTAAAAAAGCCCTAATTTTACTAAAATATCTTAATTGTGAGGTTAAATTGCTAGATACTGTGGATGGAATATGCATTATTGAAAGCATTTTAGATATAATAGTAATAAGACATGAAAATAATGTATTTAGCAGATAAGACAAAAGATTCAATGCGTTTGTTCTCTAAATTTGCTACAAACAATATGCTATGTGAAAAAATTATTGAATTAATTTCATGCATAAACAAAAAATGCTTTATTTTTTTCGGTTTTAAGTGTATAATTAGTACTAACAATTAAGCTGTGTCCATAATCTTGCATTATGAGCACATCCTTGATGCGCTTAAGTTATTCAGTGCTTTCTGTTTATATGTATATTATTGCTATCAAGCAATGAACTTCATGTTTATAGATGAGCATACTAATAATTGGGTACTAAGTTTCATTATAGTGCAACACAATTCAATCCAAATTTATTTTAGTTGCTTTAAAATGGTACATTTATCATTAAAAAGCAATATAGATGTAAATAAATGGTAAACGTTGTGAAAAAACGCGAAAAATGACTTAAAAAGTATTGACTACTTTTAATCTCTTATGATAAAATATACCATACAATGCTTAGGTAAGCAATGACCTTAGAGCAATGCGCAAAGCGTAGCGCTTATAATTCACGTTTGTAGCGCAAAGCGCGACCTCAAAGAAAAGCGGACTGTGGTTATATTGTGAGGTAGTGACCTCGTGATCGCTGTAGGTTTCATATAATTCGCGAGGCGGTGTATTGAGTGGTAGTTAA
>JAITLB010000108.1 GCA_031278175.1 Christensenellaceae bacterium | reverse complement strand
GCCGATAAATTAGAAAACAATTTGTCCAGACGGCAAATCAAATGCGTAGAGAACGAGGCGATGAATGAAATAGCTGGCAAAAAAAATGACACCGTTGCCAGGGTTTTCAGACCAACCCCAAAATACTCAAAGTGAAAGCATTGCAAGATATATTCAATGCGCGGGGCGTATGAGGATGGAACGTATCCCGACCGTATAAAGGCGAGAACAGACAGAGACGCAAGTCTTGATAAAGACAGTCTGCAAGTTTGTGTAGAACTTGCCACAGTCCGAAGTGTTCATGGAAAAAAGAGTGTGGTGCACAATTTGTGCAGCACCCTCAAGCGGAGTGGACTACTGATAGATTTTCACAAAGGCAATGTTTTTATTATCGCCAACAATCTTAATATAATTCTCCTTAACAAGTTTGTTAAGAGCGAGATTGATGGTTGATTTGCTTATATCTGGCAACAACTCGATAAGTTTGTCTTTCGTGATTTTGCCGATTGTCTGGTCGAATATGCGCTTGACACGGTCAATTTTCGTCAGTTTTTCTTTTGAAACGATGATCACGCGTTCCTCAAAATCAGCATAAGCGCAAAGCAGGACGCGGAGCATATATTTGATGAACGGAAGAGGTGAACTAGCATTCTCATTCCACTTATCCGAACTTTCCTCCAGTGCAATGTAATATTCGTATTTTGTTTTCTCAATAATCTTTTCAATCGAGATATACTTACCGATAGTGAAGCCGTTCTGATAAAACAACAAGAGGGTAAGCAAGCGACTCATTCTCCCGTTACCATCGCTAAATGGATGTATGCAGAGGAAGTCATGGATAAATATCGGAATAAGGATAAGCGGGTCGATTGAATGGTAATTAAGCGCGACTTTATACTCTTCACAAATAGAATTTACGGCATCAGGTGTTTCGTGGGGCTTTAAGGGTTCAAATATGACCCGAGTAGTTTTACCACTGGCATCGCACTCGGCAATGATATTTTGGGTGTTCTTAAAACGCCCCCCATATTCCAAGCCCGTGAACTTTAACAAGTCGCGGTGAAATTTGAGGATTATATTTACGGAAAGCGGAATATAATTGTAGCTTTCGTGAATGGACGCAAGAACCTCCCCGTAACCCGCAATGACCGCCTCACTGCGATTTAAAGGTTTGGATTTGTATTTGAGAAGCGCGTTAATACGTTTTTTGGTGGCAACGATACCCTCGATTTTGTTTGATGCTTCCGTGCTTTCGATTTTAGAGATGGTGGTAAAGGCTTCGAGAACAGCGGGTGCGCTGTCCATGAAAGCTCTTTGTGTGCCTTTCATGGTGTAAACCTTAGTGAGGATCGAAACGGCTTCTGCATCGAGAGCAAAGGTCTTGTATTTGGAATAGTCGAATGTTTTCAAGATAATACCTCATTGATTATCGATATAACTTTACCATAATCTCATGACGATAGCAAGTGAAGTGTAGCGAATAAAAAACAATTATAGAAAACATACGCGATAGGCATTTCAAACGCTAAAAACAATGGTTAAGATAGTGAGCAGAGAAGCGCGTGAAAAATATACAAATTCACTGATAGGTGTTAACCAGTTGGGGAATGACGATAAACAGGCGGAAATCACAGTAAAAACATAATTTCATAGAAGGAAACAGCAAAAAACCTAAGATATAATAGATATAAGAGCAAAAGCAGAGACTAAAACATAAGAAACCACGAACAACGATTTTGTTGTTCGGTAAGGTGAGGCACTTGGTAGTCAAATGTCAAACGGGTTGTGCGGAATAATCTAATAGCAGGATAAAAAGGCAAATGGTCAAAAACTAAAACATCACGAAAAAGGAACAGGATAGAAAGTAAAACAAAGTTAGCTAAAAGACCCTTGATTTCGGGATAAAGGCAAAAGGATCCCCGAAACACACCTCAACGGCACCGTTTAGTACCTGTCAGTCTTTTGCTCATACATGGAAATGCACGCGAACGCAGAACGGGATACCATGTGCAGACACCGTGGTGGGTAGCAGGCTTAGTATTCGAGTAAATCTTCAATAGAACAGGAAAGAGTTTTAGCGAGGGCATTTAGCGTTTCAACCTGCGCTTTGTTTATATTCTTATTCCGCTGTTCCCACATTTGAATTGAGCGGAGTGATACACCAGAAAGTGTGGCAAGTTCCACTTGCTTGAGTATGCGGGCTTTGCGCAAAACGGATAGTTTCGTTGGGGATGATTTAGTCAACTGTTCATATAAAAATTTCGTAGTTTTTTGCTCATCTGCTTCGTGCAGAACGGGATACAGTCCTAACAACTTTTCAAACGGCAATTTAGATTGAACCGCTTTGAAAGTGGTATTGTAATTCCATTGATAATATGCTAAAATCCAACCGCACCAAAACTCGGGGGATTTTGAGAGCATTTTTCCCACACCACACGCGAGAGTGTCGATGCCAGAGGTTTCAAACAAGAGAAAAAACAATTCATAACCACTCAAACCCGCGATGATTTTCGGACTGCCTCTTCCAAATTCGAATGCCAATTTTGAGTTTGCAAAAAGTTGCCAAACTTCATCGCCAGATTTAGCGCAAATATTGACGGCGAAATCGAACATATCCCCGAGGTTGGTCATGGCATTAAGGAGATATAATTCGCTGTATGCGTGTATCGTCATTTTTAATTCCTCCTCTGATAATATCGGATATAAAAAGGTCATCTTTTGAAATAGTTTTAACTTTACTAACGACATTAAAATATTCATCCCGCGCTTGCTTGTCCCGTAGCGTCCGTTTAAGGTTATAAACTTTCCCCTCAACAGAATGATGACCAGTATACAGGATAGTTGCGAATGCTTGCTCTGATACAAGAACCACTTGTTCGCCGAGATCACCTAAGAACATACTGTGTACAAGATGCTTTAATGGAATAACGTTATATACAAAGTCACGGGCGAAAGAGAAATAAGAGTCATCGGCGCGGTGACCGATTATAATATCTGCGCCACTTGTATCGATGGAAAAGTTGTCGAGGATGTATGCTTTTGCCTCGTGCGCAATAGGAGCTGAGGTTACAAAGGTGCGGTTTTTCAAGAGTAATGCCAACCAATTGAGGATGTTATACTTCCTCTCCGACAGATTAATAATATTTAACGCTGACACCTTGATTTCATAAGAATTTACATATCCGTTTTCGGTGGTGGAACAAGCCCATTCTTTGGCGAGATCGATACTTTGGGTGCAATAAAAACCTCTCCCGTAATCGTTTTTCGCATTGCACTTAGATAAAGTAGGTTTCGCGACAATCTCACGGGATCCGTGATAAAGAACCAGTTTGTTTTTCATATAAATATATTATCACTGTAGTGATAAAAAAGCAAGAGAAAAACATACATTTTATCGAATACTAAAAGATAGATGAAAGTGTGTCAATTTCAAAGTAGTTTAAAATTGAGGTACAGGCATAATTTTTTGAAACGAATATATAAAATCTGTCCTTTTGTCGGAAGTCACTAAACCAAGAAAATTGATATGAGGACAGTGTTCTGATATAGATGCAAACAAGCGACAGACTAAAAAACAAGTAGTTAAAAAGGCAAAGAGACGGTAAGTTGGAATTTCGATATGTTTTTATGTAACAGTGTAGCAGTATAAAAAAGCAAACTAATAGGCAAAAGGGTGTAAACGGCAAGTATAAACTCAGCGAAAAACAATAAAAGCGGTTTTCGGCAAAAGAAAATGCGAAACAGAGAACTGTCGCATGCCACTGTCGTTGTAACGTGCTGTGATGTAAAAACATGATGAAAAGGCAATAATTCAAGCAAAGCATAGAAAACCGCTTAATTGAAGCAAAAATGCTACCAAAATCCCAAACGCCACCGTTCGAGTTTCACGTGGCATTTGCGCTTGTGTTAGGAAAATGAAAGGAAATAGAAAAAGATGCGGCCGAAAGAAACCACGCGGGCAATTTTGCGTTGTGTCCTCGACTGTTGGTCCCCTGGGGCCTTTCGTGATAGACGTAATGGTGAATTCGCACGGTTGTCGGATTACTACAAGCCGTTGCTTATAAAAAGTATTCAGGGCAACATGCAATCTTTACTTGAATAATATCGCGGTGTGTTTTATAATGGTATCATACTAAAATAACGAGGTGTAAAAATGACTTTTAGCAAAAGAGTCCATGAACCAAGGTACAGGATAAGCATGGCTCGTGAACAGTTGGCAAAAGAACAGAGCGTGGCATTTTCAACGGTCAATCGTTGGGAAAAAGGAAAAGAGCGAACCACGTTTTTAGTGCATCGCAAGGTTGAGGACAACTGCAAATTACGCGGAGTTGTTTTTAAGGACTATAAAAAGGAGGACGAATAAATGGCATGGAACAATTTTAAAGGCAAAGAAATTCAGTATCAAAAGGATCCGAACGGCGATTGTGCATTTCCCGTTGTAGATGTTATAGACGCGCTGGTAAAGCCCGCGAACGCGCAGAAGTATTGGAGTGTTCTGAAAACCCGTTTAATTGCGGACGGAAACGATTTAACTACAAAGTGTGGTCAACTGGAATTGATTGCGACAGACGGGGCAACGTACAAAACGGACATCTTGAACTTAACTGATCTTTTAGACTTACTGCGCGGGATAAAAACCATTACAAGTAGCGAAATTAAAGCCTTTGAAGATTGGGCGAATGCCGTTGTAAGTGGCAAGCGTTGTTACGTTTTGAAACATAAGGACATTTCAATTCTTGAAATAGAAATTGGCGATACAGGCGAGATTAGCTCGATCGGCAAGATTTTTGACATAGAGCATTTACCTGTTGGAACGAGCGATGGCAAAGTTTGTAACGTTCGCGAGTTACGCGACTGGTGGCACGCCAGGTCGATACCAGCAAGCCGCGAGGGGCTAAAGGATTTTTTAGAGAGCATCGGGCTTTACTTTCCGCAGGAGCTGCTAGATAAAAGTTTAGGACTCAGCCTGTCCGACCAATACTGGATTTGCCCCCGCAGTGAAAGTTTAATGTGGAGCAATGTCAACTTCTTCCAAAACGAATTTTCCGAGGACGTAGGCAATATTTTATTCGGTAGAGAGGATGTAGGATCGCACAAAAATATAAACCTGCTATCGCCCGACAACACAACCGATGGGATTCTAAGGAAAAAATGGAAAATTATCGATGGCAAGCGGTATCTCATAAAAGGTGGAAGTGCACCGATGCGACAAGAACCCGCGAACGAAATTCTCGCGAGCCGCATCTGCAAACGCCTTGACATTCCTTACGTTAACTACGAGGCGATAAAAATTGAGGGTAAATTTTATAGTCTTTGTGAGGACTCCATAACTGCGCACACCGAACTTGTGCCAGCGTGGCGTATAAAAAAACTCATCAAAAAAGACAATAGCATGTCCGATTACGAAAGTTTTATAGCCAAATGCGAATCGCTCGGAATTCCCGATGTGCGTTTGCGCATAGACCAAATGCTGACGCTAGATTTTATCATTGTTAATGTAGACAGACATTATAACAACTTCGGTTTAATCCGTAACGCTGAAACGCTTGAATGGCTCGGTGTCGCGCCTATATACGACAGTGGCACTTCGATGTGGTGCAGGGAACTCGATGAAATCTACCCCGCATCGCTTCAGATCGAGAGCAAGCCGTTTCGCAGTCGACACAGCAATCAAATCGAATTAGTCAAAAACTTTTCGTGGCTTAGCTTTGACACACTCGATGGTATAGAATCGGAGTTTGCAGGAATTTTAAAGCAGACGACAAACTTGTCTGAAACTATGGTAAAGCGCAACAAGAGACTTTGTTTGGCACTCGCTAGGCGGATAAAATTACTGAAAGACATAGTGGGCAAGTGACGAATGTCGAGGTTTTGTTGCCATTGAAACCTCTTGATTATAACCATAGATGGTAGATTCAAATCAAGAACCCAAACAATGCAGATCAACAACACGATGAACGGAACATCAAAACGGGGCAGGACAACAAAAAGCTTTCATATAATAGATATAATGGTAAAAGTAAGGTTTTTACAAAACAGAACACGGAACAACGCTTTTCGTGGCAACGTGCGGTGGCGCGGTTCAAAGAAAACAGGAGTGGCGGAGTAAGGTAATGCTTATAAACAACAGCGAATATTTTGAGGTTTTGAACTTGGTAAAAAAACAGATTAGAGAAGCCCAATATCGAGCGGTACTCGGAGTAAACAGAGAGCAGACTTTGCTGTTTTGGAATATAGGCCTGACTATAATCAAAAACAAGAAACATGGCAATGCGCTTGTTGAAAACCGCGCTCGAGATATGCGGGCGGAATTCCCGAATGTCAAAGGTTTATCCGTGCGCAATTTGCGTTATATGAGGCGGTTTGCCGAGATAATAACAGATGTTTCAATTCTGCAGACAGTGTCTGCAGAATTGAGTGGGTCACATAATGCGCTGCTTTTAGATAAGGCAAAAGAGTTTGAGGCTTGCTTGTGGTATGCAGAACAGACCATTAAGAACGGATGGTCGCTTAGTGTTTTAGAACATCACTTTGATACAAAGTTATACAAGCGACAGGTCATAGCGGACAAGACAGCGAACAACGCAGGACTACCACCATCGTTGCAAAGCGAACTGGCACAAGGAACTTTGAAAAGTCCATACGTTTTTGATTTCATAGAAAGGCGGGCGGGCATAATCGAGCGGGAAATTGAAAACGAGATGGTGGCAAGCATAGCCAAAACGCTTTTAGAACAAGGTCGCGGTTTTGCGTTTAAGGGCAATCAATACCACTTGCAGGTCGGCGACAAAGATTATTATATTGACCTGTTGTTTTACAATACAGATTTGAGATGCCACATCGTCATCGAGATAAAGACAGTAGAATTCGCACCCGAACACGCAGGTAAACTTAACTTTTATCTTTCGGCGGTGGACGATTTACTCAAGCATCCGACAGACAACCCAAGCATTGGAATTTTGCTTTGCAAAAAGAAAAACAAGCTGATTGCCGAATACGCGCTCAAAGACATGACGAAACCGATAAGTGTTGCGAAATACAAGTTGTCCGACTTCGTCCCCGAGGAATTGTCAAGCACATTGCCAAGCATAGAGGACCTTGAAAAACGCGTTAAAATGCAACTTGATATAAAAGATGATGGGGACTAAAATGGCAAAGACAAAAGAGGGCATTTACCACTATACCTGTACATATCATTTGGCATCGATTGAAAAGAACGGATATTTGATGCGCTCTTAGCGCAACTTTGCAATAGGGAAGTCACATTGCAGGACAAGAGTATACTTATAGCCCATCATGGATTTATATAACAATGAAATTGTAGTTTATTCTATCTCGCAGAAAGCATTTTTTGTCAGATGGAAGAGATGCTACAAGAAGCTTTTGCCGAATGCCCTATAGCTAAACCTGTTTTACATTCGGATCAAGGATGACAATACAAAATGTGTGAATATCCAACAATGGATGCCAGACAAGACCTTAAGCAAAGCAGGTCAAGAAATGCAAATTGCTCGGGTAATGCTTTATGCAACAGGTTAAGGCAATAATATGGTAAGTTTATTAAAAAAACGCGCAATTAGTGCTATAACTAATTATAAGGAGATATAAAAGTGGCAACATCAGAACAATTAAACGCGCTTATTAAGGCGCATTATGACGGCGATAACGAACGTTTTAAGACGCTCACATTGCAGATTGCCGCGCACGAAGCGAAAATCGGGCACGCGGTTATAGCTCAAAAATTAAAGGAGGCAACGATAAAAGCTCCGCCCCCTGCGATTTCGCGCATTCAAACAACCGAAAGTGATTTGATATTTTCGACAAATCCCAAAAAACGTAAAAGCGATTTGATAGTTTCCGAAAAGTTATCGAAACAAATCGACACTATCATTTTGGAGTTTACGCAACGTTCAAAATTGAATCAAAGCGGTTACAAAAACCGCAAAAAGATTTTGCTTGAGGGTTTGTCGGGCACGGGCAAAACACTCACCGCATCGGTGATAGCAGGAGAATTGAAATTACCTTTGTTTATAGTCCAGTTGGATAAACTGATCAGCAAATATATGGGGGAAACAGGGGTTAAACTTAGGCAAATATTTGATGCAATGATGCGGAGAATCGGCATTTACTTTTTTGATGAATTCGACTCTATCGGGTCGGAACGTTCATCGGATAATGATGTAAAAGAAATGCATCGTGTTCTAAATTTGTTTTTGCAATTTATCGAGGAGGATGTTTCCGAGAGCATAATAATAGCAGCAACGAATAGTGGACATCTATTAGACCAGGCATTGTTTAGGCGCTTTGATGATGTCTTGCGTTATAATTTACCCGCCAAAACTGAGATAGGATCATTGCTAACATTAAAACTAAATAAATTCGTGCCCAAAAACTTTATCGTTGATGAGATAATAAAGGCGGCAACTTCGCTTTGTCATGCAGATATTGCGAAAGCGTGCGAAAATGCTATAAAACAAGCAATCCTTAATGATGAAAAGCAGATTTCAAAAGAAATACTGCTTGAGATGCTTGCTGAAAGAAAAGCAGTATATGCAAGGGATGGTGAATAATGATCCCAAGACACGATAACATTTTTTTGACGGAGTTACGACTGCGCTTACGTATAGATGGTCACAGGCAGGCGGTGGTTATCCGCGTATCCCCCATAGAAATGATGTCGGGGCACACAACCGCAGACTTCTTAATGAATTAAATAGTTACAAGCGTTTAATAATTGTGCACCGCTTTGCGAGGATTTTATAAAATGAACGACTTTGATGAATACGATCGGCAAGGCGAACCCAAGGATCGAAAAAAAACGAGAATTGGCAGACGGCAATCGGTCTGCAACAAGTAGACGGGTTAACACCATCCGAATATCTCATTTCGCTTGCAAGGCAGAATATAGAGGGCGAGATTTCAATACAGGAAGTCAAAGAAAAACTGCACTACTATTATACGGCGCAGCCTCCAAAGAACGGTGAGGAACACAAGACACTTGAAGCCGATACCGTTTCCGCGCATATAGCCGAAATTCTTAGCGAGAAAACGTTCACGTTCAGATCCGCCGAATTTATCGGAATTCATAAACGCCTTTTTGAGGGGTTTATTTCCACGCGGGAAAGATTGTCCGCGAAATTAAAACGTCAATTTAAAAACGCGGAAACTCGGAAAACTTCAAACCGCAAAAGCATAAATGCTGTCGGAATTAGCCGAAATGCCTGACGCTACTCTGTGTCCATAATAAATGTACAATCAAAAAAATCGAATAGACCATATATTTATGTTTACAATCGGTTTTGAATGGAGTAATATATAGAGGTAACCGATTAAAGGAGATTTCAAAGCGATGGACGAAATTATCTTACGCCCGACATACATCGAGCAAATCAAAGCTTTTATAGACAGACCGTTTGTAAAAATCATTACGGGTTTGCGCCGTAGTGGAAAGAGCGAATTGCTTAAAATGCTTGCACGAGAGGTTCTAGAAAAGACGAACGAAGCGCACGTCATCTTTATTAACTTCGAACACACGGATTACGGCTTCATAAAAAGCAACGAGGAATTAACCGCCTATTTCAAAGAAAAAATGGTTGACGGCGGCAGGTACTATATTTTCCTTGATGAAATTCAGCGGGTGGAAAGTTGGGAAAAGACGGTCAATTCAATTCGACTAAAGGGCGCGGACATTTATATTACGGGTAGTAATTCCAAAATCATGTCGGATGAACTCGCGACAATTCTTGGCGGGCGCACAATTTCGTTTGTGCTACACCCGCTTTCGTTTGCGGAGTTTATCGATTTTAGGAAGCAAAACGGTTTGTCATATTTAAACTCGAACGGAACGGTAAACGGCGATGGTTATGACTACACTGAGGCGGCAATGGAAGCCGAGATTGCCGCATACATTCGTGTCGGCGGGTTTCCCGCTTTATCCATTTTTAACTACGCGCAAAGCGCGGCGGAAAAGGTTGTGCAAGACATTAATAGCACGGCATTATTGCGCGATGTTTCAATTAGGCATGAAATCAGAATGACGCAATTGCTCGATAGGATTGTGGCATTTTTATATGACAACGTGGGCAATCTTGTTTCGCTTGCTTCAATCACAAATTATCTAAAAAGTGAAAAACGCGGCGGCGACACCGAAACGATTGCAAATTACCTTAAATATTTAGAGGACGCTTATATTATCAGGAGGGCGCAACGCTACGATATCAAGGGCAAAAAACTTCTTGAAACGAACAATAAGTATTACCTCGGTGACCACTCGCTACGATACGCGTTGCAAGGGTTCAAACCGAATAAAAACATTCAAGGGATTTTAGAAAATATCGTTTATATTGAATTGCTTCGCAGAGGCTATACGGTTCACGTCGGAAAAATCGATACGGCGCAAAAAGCTAAAGCCGCAAAAGACGGGCAGAGCGTGGGACAGTGGAAAACCGCACAAAAAGAAATCGACTTTGTAGCAGAGAAATACAGTGAAAAAGTTTACGTTCAAGTGTGCGTTGATTTTACGGCGGACACAACGCGCGAACGCGAGATTAACCCGCTTAAAAAGGTGCGCGACAATTACCCAAAATACGTTGTTACGCTTAGCAAATACTGTCAGGGGGATGACAACGGTATCAAAAGCGTCCATCTGAAAGATTTCCTGTTGAAAAAAGAGTTTTAACACAGGAAAAATTCAGACCTGGCGACACCATTCTCGCCCATTTGATTTTAATGGTGCGGACTATGAAAGATACAGTATTAGCTGACCAACCATACAATTTGATAAACTTCCACCACAGCGGATCGAAAGGCTTCGCTGTTTTTGAATTTTTATGGAGAATTAAAAAACTAGCGCTATCGCTTTGCCGTTTCTCAAATAATCGCGTCTGTTGAAAAAGCGGGTTTTGCGTTCTAAAAAACGGATTACGGGTTGCGATTGTTTTGTGATTTAATAATATAAAGACGAAACTGCAACCGATAAAAATTATTCGCCGAGCGATAAGGAGTTTCCTGCAATTTCTTTTTCGTTATGCTATAATGGATCGCGAAGTCTAAAATGGGAGGCTTTCCGTTTTGGCATATCTATAGCAAAATATGAAATCACTCGCAAGAAATATTTTATGCTTTTGATATAATGGTTTGCTTGATTTTGTCTTTCCTTCGTGTATAATATAGGAGGATTTCAAAGTGATGTGAAAAAGGACGTTAGTTACATTAAATTGTGGAAGTTACTCATAGATAAGAGCATGACGAAAACAGAGTTGCGGCTTAAAGCCGACTTAGCAACGACCACGCTCGCGCGGCTCGGTAAAGCGCAACCCGTGACCATGGAAGTTATGCTCACTTTGATCCGTGCTAAACTGTAATATTGCCGACATAATGGACTTTGTCCCAGCGGACAAAAAGGAGGGCGACTCGAATGACTGAGTATAAAACGATAGACCTATTCGCAGGAATAGGTGGCATACGGCTCGGGTTTGACCGCGCGTTCGGCAACGAAATAAAGACCGTCTTTATTTCCGAATGGGACGAGCGGGCTCAAAAAACTTACAAGACCAACTTCGGCGGGCAGGACATCGCAGGTGACATAACCAAAATAAGCGAGGACGATATTCCCGCATTCGATATTTGTCTTGCGGGCTTTCCTTGTCAAGCGTTCAGCCTTGCTGGACAGCGCAAAGGCTTTGCCGATGATTACAAAGGAATGAGCAGAGGGACGCTGTTTTTCGACGTCATTCGTATTTGCCAAAAGCACAAACCGAAAGTTATTTTTTGCGAAAACGTGAAGGGACTTACCATTCACGACGGTGGGCGTACGTTCGATATAATAATGGGCACACTCCGTGAACTCGGCTATACGGTGCACGAAAAGGTTTTGAATAGCCGCGACTTCGGCGTGCCGCAGAACCGTGAGCGCATATATATAGTGGCATTTCGCGATGATGTAGACTCGTCCAAATTCGAATTTCCAAAACCAACGGATAGTTTGAAACGCATACGCGACATCATAGAGGAAAAACCTGTTTCGGCAAAATATTATCTTAGCTGCGTTTACCTGGAAACATTAAAACGTCACAAAGCTCGCCATGAGTCGAAAGGTAACGGTTTCGGTTATGAAATACGAAGTTGGGATGAAATTGCGGGCGCGATTGTCTGCGGCGGGATGGGTAAGGAGCGTAACCTTATTATAGACAAACGGCAAACCAATTTAACACCAGTAACGCACATTAGAGGGGACATAAATAGGGAAGGTATACGCAAGATGACTCCCCGCGAGTGGGCAAGGCTACAGGGTTACCCCGACAACTATAAACTCGAACTTGCTGATGTGCATTTGTATAAACAGTTTGGTAATAGCGTGACCGTCCCTGTTATAGAGGCAATCGCAAAAAAAATAAAGGATGTTCTCGGCTAATGATAAAAGGAAACAAAGGTGAATGGATCGAGATATACGTTCTTTTGAAACTCCTCGGCGATGGTAAAATTTATGCCGCCGATGAAAACATCAAAAAAATTGAGGACGTATATTTCCCTATCTTAAAAATACTTCGTGCAGAGGATAAGGCGGCGAAATACGAATATGCGATCGAGGAATCCGAAAAGAAAATAAAGGTATATCTAAACGGCGCGGAGATTGCGGAATACGACTCGGCGAAGTTCGCCACCGAAGCGAAAGGTTTATTTTCTATAATTACCAAAGCGGGAGGTGAGGCGACATTCAGTGCGGATCGCACGGAGGCATTCATCCGCAAAATCGGTTGCAGTAAGTTGAAAGCCCGCCAGTTGAAACGGATACTATGGCTCTCGGGAAATCTGACATCACGATGCAAATTCATGACCCGCGCACGGGGCATAAACCAACGAGCGGTTTCTTGATTAAGTCGGAACTCGGTCACGCATCTACTCTTCTTAATGCGAGCAAAACGACGAATTTCGTTTACACAGTTAGCGGATTGACGCACGAGGACATTCGCGAGATTAACGCAATCGATACGCGAACCAAAATAATCGACCGCATACAGGCGATAAAAATGAAAACTGCGGATTTTTCGTTTGCGGAAGTAGCGTCCGAAACGTTCGAAACGAACCTTGAAGTTGTGGACAGCAAAATGCCCGAAATACTCGCTCACGCATTATCTTATTACTATAACGATGAAGTGGCGACATGCGCTCAAGCGGTAAAGAAGTTGATCGATGAGAATCCTCTTAAAGTAAAAACCCCAACGAGCTATTATGCTACCAAGTTTAAGAACTTTCTGACGAGTGTCGCGCTCGGAATGGTTCCGTCAAAACCCTGGTACGGGAACGATGAAGCGGAGGGCGGTTACATACTCGTAATGGCAAGCGGCGATGTTTTGGCTTACTATATTTATAATCGTAATAATTTCCAAGAATACCTTCTCGGCAATACGAGATTTGAACGATCGTCCACATCGCGTCATGATTTTGCTTCACTTTACGAGAAAGGCGGTAAAATTTATATAAACCTGAATATGCAAATTCGGTTTATAAAGTGACGGAGTTAAAGCCAAAACGGACAGCGGGTGGTGAAAACGTTATATATATGTGAACTGGCGGCGGGGGAAACCTTGGCGCTTTTTTCGTTTGCGAAGAGTTTGAAAAAGTTTGAATTCAAAAGCAATCAAAAAATGGTTTGAATTTTCGATTGGAATGAGGAAAAAGACGAATGGTTTTTCCCCAGCGTAGACTGCGTGAGCGTTTTAACTGAACAACCAACGCAACGCGGCGCAAGTAATAACTGGACAAAATTAAAGCAACGGCTTAATGCGGAGGACAGCAAACTGCTAACGTTTTGCCAGCAGTTGAAAATGAAAGGTAAGGACGGGTAAAAGCACGATACCGATGTTCTCGACACGGCGGGTGTTTTTCGCTTAATTCAGTCTATCTCATCGCCGAAAGCCGAACCTTTTAATGTATGGCTTGCAAAGGTGAGGACGGATCGTTTGGACGAAATCGCAACCCTGGAAAAAGCGATACTTCGGGGCGCGGACTATTGTCGAGCAAAGGGTTACACCAAAGGTTCGCCGCATTATTTCATTAACGACAGGACGCAATAGATGGTGTTTGAAAAGCCCTGCGACTTCTAAGAAAATTGGCAAAGCGGAATGATACGATGCTCGAAAGCGGGCTTAAGGAATACCAAACCAACATTTCAAGGTGCGATAAGCCGCACCGATCCGATGCCCACCAGATGCAAAACCCAATAACGCTTTGCGCAAAACTTATCGACAACAGCAGTAAAATCGGCGGGCTTGTTTGCGAGCCATACTGCGGAAGTGGCATTATGCTTATAGCGGCAGATCAACTAAAATGCCGTTGCTACGGGGGCGAGTTAGAGCCGAGATGCTGCGATGTTACGGTGCGTTGGTACATAGAAAGTAGCGGCGATGCGGGCATTTTTCTCGTAAGAGCCTGCAAAGAAATTTCGCATAAGGAAAGCTAAGGTTAAAAATGGATGTGGCGAAATTATCTAAACATAAACGGATGTAGGGTGACGCGGGCGCACGCGCCGTGCTTTTTATCAACCAGTTAAAGCACACGAAAGGTGTGGCATGCTAAGAACTTTACATTGTTTCCGTGGCAAGAAAGATTATCCGCGACATATTCGGCACGTAAAAGCCAGACAGAAACAGGCAATACACAACGCGTTGGTCATCTAAGGGTAGTTTTATGGGGCTAAAGCGGGTGATAATGCCTCGAAACGTTTAAAAATGCGCTCAAAACGGCTTAAAAACAAAGAAAAAGTGGGCACCAAAACTTGTTGATGCCCACTGAATCATGGTGCCGAAAGTGGGACTTGAACCCACACGATGTTGCCATCAGCGGATTTTGAGTCCGCCGCGTCTGCCATTCCACCATTTCGGCATTTCATAGTCTTACTAGTTTAACACAACACCATAAACATTGACAAGTAAAATTAAGAGATAAATAAACATTTTATATAATAGCGTTAAATTGATTGACAAACATAAGTAGTTAATGATATTATATCCAGGCATCCCTCGCAGGATGTACTTTTTTATGGAAAGAATTCGCATTAAATGCGAACGAGGAATTTCATCATGCGCGACAAAATTACGCTAGCGTGTACTGAATGCAAGCATAGAAATTATGACACTAAGAAGAACAAGAAAAACGATCCTGACCGTATCGAATTGTCTAAATATTGTCGTTTCTGCAAAAAGCACACGAGCCATAAGGAAACTAAATAGGAGAATCTACATATGGCGAACAAAAAAATCAAGCTTGATCTCGGCCAGAACTTGGAATCACAGACAGCAGCACCTGCTAAAAAGACTACAACAACGGCGATTGCAAGTAAGAATGACAAGAAAAATGTCAAAGCCAAGTCAGAACGTCCAAAGCTAGGTCAACGACTAGCAAGAGTTTTCCGAGAAATGATATCGGAATTAAAGAAAGTTGATTGGCCAGCTTTTCGTGCGTCTAAAAGTAAGGCTGGAGTTTTAACAAACACTATTACAGTGTTGACGCTCTCACTTTTCTTCCTTATTATTATTACTGCATTCGATTTCGGTTTAGCAGCCTTACTAAAACTGCTCGTTTCTAGTTAATTTGTTTAAATTATGCGGAAATTATATTTTGGGAATAGCCGAAGAAGTGAGGGATGATGAATATTAACGAGAACATAAAGTGGTATGTTATACATACTTATGCTTCATACGAGACCGTTGTGAAAAACAATCTAATAAAGATGATAGAAAACAATGGACTTCAGGATTTCATCTTTGAAATTGCAATCCCAGTTGAAGAAGAGGTAGTAGAAAAAAACGGAAAAAGGAAAGTAGTTGAGCGCAAGAAATTTCCTGGATACGTTTTCATTAAAATGATATATACTGATCACGTGTGGTATATGGTAACAAACACGCGTGGAGTAACGGGTTTTGTTGGGCCACAAGCCAAGGCATTACCACTTACTGTCGATGAAATTAAAAGAATGGGTTTAGAACGCATTTCCAGTGAAGACTTCGACATTAAAGTGGGCGACAATGTGCGTATTATTTCAGGAGCATTAGACACGTTCTTAGGCATTGTGGAAGAAGTATATATTGACAAGCAAAAAGTGAGAGTCTTTGTGCAGATGTTTGGTAGACAAACACCAGTAGAATTAGACTTTACGCAAATCGAAAAAATTTAATATGTCGCTTACATAGTGACGATGCATTGGGAGATTGACAAATTCATGCTGTCAAATCGCTAGAACCTGATAGTCTTTAGGAGGTATTGACTATGGCAAAAAAAATTAATGCAATAGTAAAATTGCAATTACCTGCAGGAAAGGCAACACCTGGCCCACCAGTAGGATCAACATTAGGTCCACATGGTGTAAATATACCTGCTTTCACCAAAGAGTTTAACGAAAAAACGTTATCACAAGTTGGTCTCATTATTCCAGTAGTTATTACTATATTTGCAGATCGTTCGTTTACTTTTATTCTTAAAACACCACCAGCCGCAGTTTTGATCAAAAAAGCGTGTGGTGTAGCTAGTGGTAGTGCTAAGGCAAATCGCGAAAAGGTTGCAAAAATAACAAAAGCGCAGATAACTGAAATAGCAAAAGTTAAAATGCCTGATCTTAATACTACATCTTTGTTAAATGCGGAAAGCATGATAGCTGGCACTGCCCGTAGCATGGGTATTGTTGTTGAAGGTTAATTAAGGAGGCGATTTATGAAAAGAGGAAAAAAATACGTTGATTCTCTAAAGACTTTTGACAAGAGAAAGGTGTATGAAGCAGGCGAGGCTTTAAAAATAGCCGTTGACACAGCGAAAGCAAAGTTTGATGAAACAATAGAGTTAGCTGTAAAGTTAGGTGTCGATCCTCGACATGCCGATCAGCAAGTGAGAGGTGTTGTTGTACTTCCACATGGAACAGGAAAGACTATGCGCGTGCTGGTTATAGCTAAAGGTGCTAAAGCCGATGAAGCTGAAACAGCAGGTGCTGATTTTGTCGGTGGTGATGAAATGGTTGCCAAGATTCAAGCAGGATGGTTTGATTTTGACACATGTGTAACAACACCAGATATGATGGGTTTAGTAGGTCGCTTAGGTAAGCTCTTAGGACCAAAAGGCTTAATGCCAAATCCAAAGAGCGGTACCGTTACAATGGATATAGCAAGAGCTGTTCGTGAAATAAAAGCTGGTAAAGTTGAATACAGAGTTGATAAGACGGCAATCGTTCATGTTCCAATTGGTAAAAAATCATTTGGTGTAGAAAAGTTGCAAGAAAACTTTACAACGTTGCTAGAGGCTGTTGTTAAATCAAAACCAGCTGCTGCAAAAGGACAGTATCTTAAGAGCATTGTAGTTGGTTCAACGATGGGACCTGGTGTTAAGACAACATTTAAAGTGTAATTGATTAAATTCTAGTAAAATTTTAATAATAGTTTTCTTCGAAGACCGTTTGCGCCCGAGTGGCTTAAATTTTGCAATCGCAGAAGAAACAGAGTCATATAATCATGGGCTTCGTTTCTTCGTTTGAAATGAAGCTATATTTTTAATTAATATAGAGTTTGAAATTAAATTAATTTGCTACTCAGCAAGTAGCAAATGCGGACACAATCGTAAGTCCTGACGAAATTTTTAGCGCCAGGTTGTGTGGATGAAGCGCAAATGAAATTATTAAAGGTGTAAGCTTTTAATAATGAACAAGTATGAGGACAAGTTACGATGGCATCTTCAACTATTAGAGAACAAAAGAGCAAGCACGTAGCCGAAATACAAGATCAACTGGCAAATGCAAAAAGCATTATGCTTATTGATTATAAGGGCGTGACTGTTGCTCAGGATTCCGAATTAAGAAATGCATTTAGAGCGAATGGTGTAATCTATCGCGTTCTTAAAAACAGATTAGTTAAAATAGCATTTAACAATTTAGGACGTACTGAATTTGATGTTGCATTGAATGGTACTACTTCAATTGCGATGGGAACTACTGATATAGTTGCACCAGCAAAAATTACGGTAGAAAAATCAAATGTATTTAAAAAAATGTCGATCAAGTGCGGTTTAGTAGACGGAATCTATATGGACGCGGAACAATGCAAAGTTTTAGCACAACTGCCGCCGAAAGAAATTATACTATCGCAGTTACTTGGTGTGTTACAAGCACCTATCGCAGCTTTTGCACGTGTTATTGATGCAATAGCAACAAAAATGGCAGAGCCACAAAATTCGTCAGTCGATGCGATATAATCGATAAATAAAATTAATTATAATGGAGAACTAACATGGCAGATATCAATAAAATTATAGAAGAAATTAAGCAACTCACAGTTCTTGACCTGAATGCATTAGTGAAAGAGCTTGAATCTGTATTCGGAGTTAGCGCAGCAGCACAAGTCGCAGCATCCGCAGTTGGTGGCGCAGCTCAAGAAGTAGCACAAGTAGAGGAAAAGACCGAATTTGATGTAATAATCAAGGCAGTAGGACCAAATAAAATTCCTGTTATAAAAGCAGTACGCGAGGCTATTCCTGGTCTTGGCTTGGTTGAGGCAAAACAGATGGTTGAAAGCGCACCAAAAGCTATTAAAGAAGCAATTTCCAAAGAAGCAGCTAATGCAATCGCAGAGAAACTCAAGGCTGCTGGTGCAGAAGTTGAAGTTAAATAATTTAGACAACCACTAAATTTTAAAAGCTTTCATTAAAAAATAACAGACTATTAACGTTACTGTTCGTGATGAGTCAATATGTATTTGTTACGAACAGTGCGCACATGTCTTTGCATCGGCTTGCATTTGTTATTAATATTAATTCGTTGTTCAGTAATACTTCAGCGTAGATAGTAGTCTATTATGTTTGACAATAATTAAAAAAAACGTTATACTTTAGACAGTAAAAAAGTGGTGCGAGTGTAGTTCAATGGTAGAATGCCAGCCTTCCAAGCTGGCCACGTGGGTTCGATTCCCATCACTCGCTCCAATATTGAGCCTGTAGCACAGTGGATAGGGCAACGGCCTTCTAAGCCGTAGGTCGGGGGTTCGAATCCCTCCAGGCTCGCCACAGCCAAATGGCCGATTATGCACGGCGAATATCTAAACATATGGTGGGTATAGCTCAGCTGGTAGAGCGCCGGATTGTGGCTCCGAAGGTCGTGGGTTCGAAACCCATTACCCACACCATTCTTATTGGGGTGTAGCCAAGCGGCAAGGCATGGGACTTTGACTCCCACATCCAGTGGTTCAAATCCACTCACCCCAGCCAAGCGATCTATTAGCTCAGCAGGTAGAGCATTTGACTTTTAATCAAAGGGTCCCGGGTTCGAATCCCGGATAGATCACCATTTTCACTAAACTATTTCAGTAATATTTGGACAATTATCCTCGTAGTCATTTAAGATTTAAATGCACAGTGTGTTTGATAGGAAATCCAGAAATTGCTGATTATTTGTTTTGGTAATATATTTTAATGGTGTGAGTTTCTACTGTTTACGATTGATGTTTTTGTATACTAACTGTTTATTTTTGTTTTGTCTACGTAGTTGCGCTGTTAACTAGTACTTGCTATTAATATTTAACTTATCACTGTTTTAATCTTTGTGCATGGTAGCGCACAGGTGCTTTTCTTATAACAAAATGCGTCTTTACTTCTTTTGTCACTGTAGTATGATATGTTTATTCAAAGATAAATTCAAGCTGAAGAGGCATGACCTTTATAATCGCTACTAGTTAGCAAAACCACTTTTTGTTTGATAATAGATTTAATCTTTGTCACTTAAGTGCAAATTAGGGAGAAGTGTAAAAAAAAGAGTTAATAAAATGGCGAAATGTATAATCATTAATTAGTAATACTTGTAATTTGTGACATATAGATATATAATTTATATAGTTGTTTAAATTCAAGAATAACAGGTAGCACCAGGTGAGTAATTTAGTGGTTTCATAAGATACGCAAATATTTAATGTGACAATATGAAGGCATTAAAAATTGACATATTCCGTGGTCGTTGGTAGTGAAGTTTAGGTTTTTCTAAACTAAAATCAATCTTGATCCAATTAAGCAATTAACATGAAAATCTCTTGTTGGGGCGCATAAATTAATTGTTGTTAGAAGCTGTGATATTATGACAACTTCAACAATAGACAAAACCTCTCATCCTTTTGAGTTTTTCATTAAGTAGATATTTTCTTCCGAGGTATAAAATGATCGTATTGTATTGTATCCTAGGTGTTCTAGGATCATTATTGCTTTTCATGATAATAAGAACTATATTAACTAAAGGCGCACCTATAGAGAAAACTGTATTTGTGCCGTATGGGGTAGATAAAGATAGTGTCGCAACGCATTTGTCTGAAGCTGTAAAATTCAAGACAGTTACATTGCAAAACCCATTAGACGAGACAGAAATATTCTACCAGTATCAAGAATATTTGGAAAGAACATATACTCATGTATTTTCTATTGCTAAGAAAAAACTTGTTAATAGGTATTCTGTTATTTATGTTGTTGAGGGAAGTGATTCATCATTGTTGCCTGCGGCAATATTAGCGCATCAAGATGTAGTTCCAGCACCTGAAGAGGGTTGGATTGTTCCACCATTTAGTGGCGCAATTATGGATGGCTATGTATATGGTCGTGGTTCACAAGATATGAAATCACAGATGATAGCAGCACTGGAAGCGCTTGATATTCTATTAAAGGACGGATTTACACCAAAACGCACGATATATTTCTGTTTTGGACATGACGAAGAATTAAGAGGCACCGAAGGCGCACTACAAATATCAAAATATTTGCAGGAACAAGGCGTACGCTTTGAGTTTGCATTAGATGAAGGTGGCACAATATTAAACGGGAAGATGCTTGGCATTGACAATAAAATTGCACTGATTGGTATATGTGAAAAGGGTTATGCTGATTTTGTGATAGAAGTGGAGAAGCCAGGTGGTCATGCCTCTAGTCCGACTAGACGAACCGCTGTAGGTATATTGGCCGAGGCTATTTATGATATTGAAATGTGTCCGCGTTCAACATATTTTGCGCAACCCACAAAGGATTTATTTAAAGCTGTCGCGCCATACATGAAACCGATATTCAAGTTTTTGTTTGTTAACAGAGATATATTATCGCCACTTCTACGGCTCGTTCTATCAAAGGCCGATCCATTAACAAACAGTTTAGTTAGAACAACAATGGCCCCAACACAAGCAAGAGGTGCAGATGCACCCAACGTGTTACCTTCTAAAGCTGTTGCTAACGTTAACTGTCGAATAAACACTGGCGAAACTGTAGTCCAAATAAAGAAGTATATCGAAAAAATAGTAGGGGATCGTGCTAATGTTCGAGTCGATGTCGGTTCCGTTGATCCTTCACCTGTCTCAAACATCAAATGCGCTGCATATGATGTGCTAACCAAAACTATTTCTGAAGTCTATGGTGGTTATGTTACTGCTCCATTCTTATTTATAGCTGCAACTGACTCTAAGCACTATTATCCACTTACTAACAATGTATATAGATTTACACCATTTGAGAAAACTGAAGATGATGCATCTCGTATACACGGGATAAATGAAAGACAAGATATTAATGCACTTGCAATGGGTGTTGAGTTTTATATACGATTGTATAAAAACTTGTGTTCTTAGGTTGTTGTAAACAATCAGTCGATGATGGATAAATAAATGGGCAGCATGATACATGACGAAGGTATAAACAACAAGTTGCTAGCACTTTTTGTTTTAGAGAAACTCGAGATTCCAATTAGTGAAGACGTTTTTCTTCAAATTTGTTGTATAGATAATAATTGGATTCCATATCTATATTGTTTGCAAGTAATTCAGGAATTAATAAGTAATGGGTTTATAGCACGCACACTAGCTGTTGCTATTAATAAAAATTTTCTTACACTGACTGCTGACGGTAGAACGTGCTTAGCGCATTTCTATAATGATATTGCAGCGTCAGTAAGAGAGAGTGTAGCTAAATATGTTAGAGAAGAGCGTATCAACTTTAAGAAGAAGCAAGAGTTTCAGGCAGACTATTACAAAAATGCTGATGGTACGTTTACAGTTGTCTTAAAGATATTAGATGCTGTTAGACCTATTTTTGAATTAAAATATATAGTAACTAATCGCGCTATTGCAACGTCTATATATAACAGCTGGGATAAAAAAGCTCAAGAGTTATATATGGCATTAAGTGATGTGTTGTTGGAATCTGAGTAACCTGGTTGCTGTTAAAAAATTAATTTTAAATTGTTATTAGTATGCGACAATATAACAACGTTCTCATAGTGAGAATAGAAACCGTGCCACTATTTAAAATTAGTGTTCACTATCAGTCATATAGCTGGTGACTTTAAAGCTTAGCGAGGTGTATATGTTTAATGCGCTTGTAGTTGAAGATGACAAGAATACAAGAAGGCTAATGGTGCAAATTCTTAAAAATAATGGATTTGCTGTTTTTGATGCTGATAATGGAGTATCAGCTTTAGCGGTTTTAGAGAATGAGCATGTCGATATAATAGTATTAGATGTAATGATGCCAGTGATGGATGGGTATGAGTTCACTAAGAGGTTAAGAGAGGCTGATGTAACAATTCCCATATTAATGATTTCAGCAAAGCAAGAGGTAGCAGATAAAAAAGCTGGACTTAAACTAGGCATAGATGATTATATGGTCAAACCCTTTGATGAAGAGGAAATGATATTAAGAATTAAAGCACTTATGAGACGCTCTCAAATTGTATCATCAAAAAGGCTGATAATAGGAGATGTTCTGCTTAACTATGACGCGTTGACGGTTTCACGTGATGGTGTTGAGCAAATGCTACCTAAAAAAGAGTTCTTTTTATTATTTAAATTACTATCTTCACCTAATACAATTTTTACGCGATATCAAATCATGGATGAGCTTTGGGGGATGGATAGCAACTCTGATGAACGGACTATTAATGTTCACATAAATAGACTGCGCGATCGTTTTGGAGATTACCCTGAATTTGAAATTGTTACAGTACGTGGTTTAGGTTATAAGGCCATTTGCAATGACACACCTAGAGGCAAATAGTAATTTTAAGTTTGCCTAGGAGATGATATATGGAATACTTTAAGAACTTTCACAGGCAACGCGTCAGAACGGGCATGGTCGTACAGATAACCATGCTCACGTTTATTATAATGTCGATCTCTGTAGGGATAATAGCAACAATTTTCGCTATAATATATGCTAGTGGTTATGACTTCATGGCTTTTACTGTAGTGCCTATATTGGGATTTTTAATTTTACTTTTACCTAGTGTATTCCTAGGCACAATATTGACAGCGTTATTTTCCAGAGTTGTTGTACGTCCATTGACCAGATTAGCCGAGGCATTAAACCGAGTTAAGAGCGGTGATTATACAGTAAGACTAAGTGTAGATAAATACAAAAAATTTGTTGGCATTTCAGCGGATTTTAATAACATGGTAGAAATGCTCTCCGAAGTAGAAACATTAAGAGATGATTTCATTTCAAACTTCACGCATGAATTCAAAACACCTATTGTATCAATGCGTGGCTTTGCAAAACTATTGAAAAACGGGAATTTATCAGAAAAGGATCGCAATGAGTATTTGGATATCATTATTGACGAATCAGAGAGATTAGCACAACTTGCCACAAACACGTTGTTATTGTCTAAATTAGACAAGCAAGATGAAAGATTGAGTAAAAGAGAATTTAGATTAGACGAGCAGTTAAGACAATGTATATTATTGCTAGAACATAGATGGAGTGCTAAAAACATTAATGTAGAAGCAACACTTGATGAATTTAGAATAAAAGCAGCTGAGGATTTGTTACATCAAGTATGGTCAAATTTGATAAGCAATGCCATTAAATTTACACCTGAAAACGGCACTATATTAGTTACTATGAAGAATAACGTTGGTGCTACTGTTGTTACAATTACCGATACAGGTTGTGGGATGAGTCCTGAAATACAGCATAGGATATTCGATAAATTTTATCAAGGGGATAGATCTCATACAACCGAAGGCAACGGCTTAGGTCTTACTATTGTAAAGAAAATAATTCACTTGCATGGTGGTTTAATTACAGTTAGAAGTGATGAGGGAAAAGGCACAACATTTACTACACTTCTGCCTAGTGATATTCCAGTGTAAATTATAATCTTCAAATCGTCATGGTGCATATTGAAAAGCCTTAGGCATTGAATAGTTCTTCTATGTTAAAAGCACCAGCGAGCGCCTTTATTTCTAAGACACAAGAAAACTAATTTGGAACTAACCCTCCCGCGCTTAATAAAGCGTGAAAGCATTTTTCCACAATTATTTTCGTGCCGTCTAACATGTTAATAACGATGTTTTTTAAAGCTCAATTTTTCCTTTGTGTTTGCATAGCGTGCCACATCACCCATTTCAGTTGCATCGCAAACCATAGATGGCAAAACCGATATTATTGCAGTGCCTGTTAAACTACCTAATAGCTTTAACACGCAACATTATTTAGAATCCTTACACAAGAGCGAAGTAACAAACTTCGTGTTAAGAGAGTGCTGTAATAACTACTAACAGGCAAAGTGTCGCATGTCTCTAGAGCAGTTACTGAATCCAGCTTAAATTAAAAGGAAAAGTAAATTATAGTCAAAAATCGTCTAAGTGTATCGAGCTGTTTGCTATTATGAGAGTATTACTAAATGATCACAATATATTCTAAGAAATGTAATTGAACATAGGCAAAGCAACGGGTGAATTAGTTAAAAATTGGCAGTAGCACAGTCGCCGCTATGCTTGCAGGTTTTTACACCAATCCTCACGAGAACACCTCGACTACTTTTTCTTGTTGCGTGTTCCTATTTACAAGAAACCACAAAAAGACGATTTCAATGACCTAATATATTAGATAGTGCTTTGTGAATTTGAAGAGTTTGTTATCAGTCCAAATTAACTGTTGAATGGAAACCACGCGCTATAATAAGCATTTCTGCGACGCAAGAGATCCCCTTTATTCAATTTGGGCGATCTAAAATATACAATTTCTTGGACGAGCTTAGCATCATTAATTTTGTGCCCTGAGGAACTAGTTATATCTCCTACTATGATTTGTTGACCGAAATATCTTTCAGGTGTTAGCACTTCAAGGCAGTCACCAGTTTTAAAACGGTTGCGCATTTCGACTGCGACAAAGCCATCTGAATAGTCTCTTACAACAGCTACAAAATCTGTTGAGCCAGCTATTACTCGATCATCGTAGAGTATCGTTTCAGTAGGTGAACCAGCAAAAAAACCTTTCGTATATCCTCTATGGTTTATTGTTAGCAATTCATCTTCATATTGTGTTAGATTAGCGATATATCCTATCTGCGAGTATTCATCTAGAGCGCGTCTATACGCGTTTATGACGGTTGCTAGATAAAATTCACTTTTCATACGCCCTTCGATTTTTATCGATTGTATTTTTGCTTCAGCAATGTAGGGAATCTCACTTAACAAGTTAATATCTTTGCTGTTTAAAAAGTATGTACCATTTGCATCTTCGGATACGCTGAGTTCGGCATTAGGGTTAGATGCATTATATAGAGTGTATTCAAGCCGGCATGGTTGGGAACAATCGCCGTTGTTAGAATCGCGACCAGTGAAAAACGAGCTTAACAGACATCTTCCGCTATATGAGACACACATTGCACCATGAGCAAAGATCTCTAGTTCGACATTTTGGGGTGATGATTGCCTAATTTCACGAATTTCAGCTAAGCTTAATTCTCGCGCCAGTATGACACGTTTTATGCCTTGCTCAGCCCAAAATTTTACTGCAGATGTGCTTAGTGCATTAGCTTGTGTCGATAGATGAAGCGTCAAGTCGGGAGTTTTCGTTTTAGCAATTGATATTATACCTGGGTCACTGACTATAATGGCATCGACATTTGTGTATTGAAGAAAATACAGGTATTGTTCAAGTTGTTGGTAATCTGTTTGCCTTGAATATACATTAACTGCCACATACAGTTTTTTGCCTAATGAATGCGCGATACTCGTAGCTTCTGATATCCCTTCATTAGAAAAATTATCCGCATGTGCTCTAAGAGAGAAGTTTTTGCCACCAATATACACAGCATCTGCACCGTATCGGAAAGCTATTTTTAGTTTGTCCAAGCTCCCTGCTGGAGCAAGTAATTCAGGGCAAAAGTTATTCACTAGTTCTCCTTGACATCAAATTACGTAAATGTGTATTTAGAAGTCTGACTGAATTGATAGTAGCACCTTCAATATTTTCGTAGCGATTAGTCACGTTCAGCCTTTTATATTTATCAAATCCCATTGTGTGAAAAGGCTGTCCTCTTAAGTCCAT
>JAITLB010000075.1 GCA_031278175.1 Christensenellaceae bacterium | reverse complement strand
CTCTCGCCTCACCATCATGCCTTGAGCGATGTGCGCTACTGACTTGCGCTCTAGTTCTCTTTGTTTTATTGCTTGCTATACAAGCTCAAACAGCGTGCAACGGGTTAATCATACTAGATTACCAAGTACCCGCTACTTCAAGCGTGTTGCCGGCCACATCGCTTAAAACACGGTTTTACAGATTCATCTTTAGTATTTAAAACCGATATTAATTAAAATTAAATCATGTTGCTAATAAAAAGAGACCAAAGGGTATTCAAAGTAGCAATAGAAATACCTCTTATTTTGAATTTGGAAACAATGAACAATTGCATATATTCTCATTTTGGCAACGCGATTAGTTGAGTGCGAAATTTCAAGTTAGATATAGTCTGTTAAACAGATGTTAAAATTCTGCTTTTATTTCTTTCTCAAAGAAACCTGCAATTTTTGGTTATTCATCTTAGTGTCTTGGATTGTTTATGGGGACAAAACCCAGTAATGTTATGTAGGAAATTCCTTGCTAAGTCTACTTGAGGCATTTATTAACCAAAATATAATAAGTTAAGACTGTAAAAAAAATTAGTGAATTGTAAACCTAGTCTTGCATTTAACGATGAATATAATTTGATTAAAATTCAATATTTCCAGTTAAATATGCTACAAACTACTATTATAATCAGATCTAAGACATTCCAAGCTTGATATTTTTACAACTTTAGATTATAATAATAGCAAAGTTAAACGGAGACTTATTTATGTTCATTGGACGCAAAAAAGAGCTAAACGTGCTGAAGAGCATGTATAACAAAAATGGTTTTCAAATGGCTGTAGTCTATGGCAGATGGCATATTGGCAAAACAGCATTATTAAACGAGTTTATAAAAGACAAAGATGCGCTTTTCTTTTCCGCTGAAGAGACTACCGAAGCGCTTAACTTGCAGAAGTTTTCTAACATTCTGGGTAGGAAGTTGGGGATTGCTGATTTTCCTTGCGCAAGTGACTGGCAAGAACTGTTTTTTATTATAAAAGAGCAATTAGGGCAAAGGCATATAATCATCGCAATCGACGAGTATCCGCTTTTAGCTAGTGCTAACAGTGACATGAATTCGATATTACAGCAGACTATTGATCATAATTTCGCGGACACAAACATTTTTCTTATTTTATGTGGATCTTCAATAAGTTTTATGGAGGATCAGGTGTTAGATGAAAAAAGCCCATTATATAATCGTTGCACAGGTCAATTAAAAATACTTCCGCTCGATTATTATGATGCAGCTAAATTTTATCCCAAAGCTAGTGCTGAGGACAAAATCAAGTATTATGCGTGTTTTGGTGGCACACCGTGCTATTTATCGCAAATAAATAAAAACTTAGTTTTTGATGAAAACGTAAACAACCTTTTCTTTCAAATTGACGGGCAACTTCTAAAGGAGGGTAATTTGCTAATGGAACGCGAATTTAGCGAACCATCAAAACATAATGTAGTATTGCAAGCTATAGCAAGTGGGGCAAACACTTTTAAAGAAATAATGACTTTTACTAACCTTGATAACGATGTTCTTTTAGCCCATTTAGATGCACTACAAGATCTTAATTATATAGTGAGAATTATGCCATGTGGTTCTAATCCTTTTAGGAGTAGGAAAGCGCGGTACTTGTTATATGAAAATTTTATAGCTTTTTGGTATCGGTATGTTTACCCTCATATAACCGAAATCGAGCTTGGAAATGGTGATATATATGCTGATTTTGCTTTAAAAAATCTTTCCAATTTTATAAGCAACAATTTTAAAGAAGTAACAACGCAATTCTTAAAACGTTTGAATGCTAAATCAGCTCTGCCATTTGTAGCAAAGTCATTTGGTAAATGGTGGGGGAAAGGATACGATACTACACCTCAAGAGATAGATGTAGTTGTTGAATCAATCTCCGGTGAAGACGTGATTATAGGTGAATGCAAATGGCGGAAGTTTCACAAGCTCAATAGTGTTATTGAGTGGTTGAGAAGTAGAGTCGAAACATTCAACGACCTAAATTGCTATCAATATTTATTTACTAAAGATCCGATTAAAATGGATGCGAATACAAACATAACTAACATCACGATAAATAAGTATTTTTCTGCAGAACTGGAATAATTTGAGCAAAACAAAATATCTGCTGCAAATTGCTTGACGAAATGCGGATTAAAATGATATAACATTACACAAGTGGAAGCGATTCTCACCTCACGCGAATAGTGTGCTGGTTTAAAAACAAAATCAATAGTGCTGTTTTTATTTGTGTGTGTTTCGTTTTTGCTGGAAGCACATTTTTATTTCCAGGAGGATATAAATATTTTTAAAGAATTGTCGACCAATTACAACATAAACGTGTCCGAAATTCGTCTTATAGACAGTGAGGGACAACAGTTAGGCATCAAGTCAACCGCTGAAGCTCGCAGAATGGCCGAGAGTAAAAATTTAGATCTCGTCATGATATCGCCTACAGCCTCACCACCTGTGTGCCGGATTATGGATTACAAGAAATACCGTTTTGATCTTATAAAAAAAGAACGCGAAGAAAAGAAGAATAGAAAGGTCGTCGAATTAAAAGATATATGGCTTTCAGCAACAATAGATATAGGTGACTTGGATACGAAAGCAAAACAGGCGCGCCGTTTTATTGAAGATGGAGATCGTGTTCGATTAAGTATTAGAATGAAAGGAAGGCAACAAGTTCATCCTGACATCAGTATAGGTGTCATGGAAGATTTTTATGCTAGACTAAAAGAAATAGCACAAGTTGAAAAAAAACCGACACAAGATGGACGTACGATAACTATGATTCTCGTGCCACTGTCAAAAAAATAAATTAAAGAGGAGAAATAAGCGATGCCAAAAATGAAGACGCATAGTGCGTCAAAAAAGCGTTTTAAAACCACGGCAACAGGTTTGATAAAAAGAACTAAATGCAACAAGAACCACATACTCAATAAGAAAGCACGCAAGCGTAAAAGAAATTTGCGCCACGGTGGTTTTGTTTCACCAACAGTACAAAAGACTGTTGCTTCAATGTTAGGTGATCATTAAGTAGCAAGGATAGACTAAATGTGCTACAATATCGGTTTTGACATGTAGTCGCTATCTTGTTAATTAGTTATCACGTTTTCAAACCTTGATGTTTTATTTTCTTAAAATAATAAAAAGCATTTTAAGCGTTGTAAGACATCAAAACATTGCGGACAATACGTAAGACCTAACGAAATTTTTTTTGAACGGTAGGCAGAGAGAATGATGCAAAAATGATCGGGAAAATATAAATTATTTGACGATCCACTTATTAAGGTAAGTATAAAATGAGAATAAAAAGAGCAGTAAATGCTGTAAAAAAGAGAAGAAAGATTTTAAGAAGAGCCAAAGGATATTTTGGAACTAAATCCAAGTTATACAGAGTGGCACGTCAAGCAGTAATGAAGAGTATGCAATATGCATATGTAGGTCGAAGACTTAAAAAGAGAGACTTTAGAAGGCTTTGGATTGCACGTATCAATGCTGCTGCAAGAATGAATGACATTTCATATAGTCGTTTGATTCACGGATTAAATGTAAAAGGCATAACATTAAACAGAAAAATGCTAGCTGATTTAGCAGTTAACGATGCTGTAGCATTTGCTAAACTTTGTGAAGAGGCTAAAACCGCACTTAAAGCGTAGGCTTTAATAAAAGCATTTGATGGATAGGATAACATCGGTTAAAAATTCCAATATTGTAAGGCTTAAGGCATTAAAGACCAAAAAGGGACGAGACGCATATGATCAATACATAGCGGAAGGTTCGGTTATGGTAAGAGACATACCTGCTTTAAATATAAAGGAAATATATGTCAGAGAAGATGATGCCCTAAAATATAAAGATATCATTGAAAACACCAATGCGCAAGTATATATGCTAACGGCAAATGTATTTCAATCGGTAGCAAGTCAAGACACTCCAAGCGGTATTTTGACAGTGCTTGAGCGACAAGTGCCGGCGGAAATACCTAAAGAGAGACTAGTGCTAGTGCTTGATACTATAAGAGACCCTGGGAACATGGGGACTATTATCAGATCAGCGGTGGCGATGGATGTATATGATTTTATACTTCTAGAATGTGTTGATCCATATAATCCCAAAACGGTTCGCGCTTCGATGGGATCGCTTGTATATGCGAATTTAGTAATAGCTGCCCCCGAAGACTTAGAGCAACTGCTTTCAGGTCGCATGGTTGTAGCACTAGATGCTAGTGGTGATAGTCTTTGTCAGTTTAAGCCACAGACTTCAATGGCATTGATATTAGGTGGTGAAATAACTGGTCTATCATCAAAATCCCGAGCAATTGCGGATAAAATTGTTTCGATTCCAATGCCTAGCAAAAAGATAGAAAGTTTAAATGCTGGGGTTAGTGCATCAATAGCGTTATTCTATATCACTAACCACACCGCGCTAGTGAATCACAAATGAATGCATAAGGCGCAAAGACATGTTTGGTGTCATTTGAAAGGCGATTCTAGTATACTAAAGTGCGAGTTTGAATAACAAGGTAGATTCTGTGTTATTGTGTTATATAATATATAGATAAATAGTTCAAAGAGAGTGAAATATGTCAGGACATAGTAAATGGGCTAATATAAAGGCGAGGAAAGGGAAGACTGATGCTGCACGAGCTGGGATCTTTACAAAAATAGGTCGTGAGCTTGCTGTAGCGGTAAAACAAGGTGGTCCTGATCCACAAGGTAATTCTCGGCTTCGTGATGTTATAGCTAAAGCTAAACAAAACAATATGCCTAACGACAATATACTTAGATCGATAAAGAAGGCAAGTGGTGAGCTAAACACCATTGACTATGAAGAGATCACTTACGAAGGATATGGTGCTGGCGGTGTTGCGGTAATCGTTGAATCGCTGACAGACAATCGCAACCGTACGGCTGGCGAGTTGAGACACCTGTTTGATAAATATGGTGGAGCACTAGGTCAAACAGGGTGCGTTTCATTTATGTTTAAAAAGAAAGGTGTAGTAGTCGTTGAGAAAAAGGGCATCTCCGAAGACGATATGATGATGCTAGCATTAGAAGCTGGTGCAGATGACGTAGTAGAATGTGATGACATCTATGAGGTATATACTACCTCAAGTGAATTGTCCGATGTCGCGGATAAATTGCGAGCTAGTGGTGCTAGTGTTATAGAGCAAAATGTCGATATGATTCCTGATGTCGAAGTTGATCCGATGACTCATGCGCCGATGGTGGCAAAGTTAATCGATTTGCTCGAAGAAAATGATGACGTGCAAAACGTTTATCATAATGCGATATTGCCAACCGAAGAAGAATAAAGCCACGTAGAAACTACAATCTTTGCTTAATAGAGGTGCGTTATGTCAATAGAAGAAATATGTAGAGCAACCAAACAAGCATCGCAAGAGTTTGCTTCGGCTAGTCAATTTACTAAGGACGCAATTCTTCGTGAGATTATTTCCGTTATGCGGAGCAATCAAGAATATGTGCTGTCGCAAAATGATAAGGACATGCTTGTTGCAAAGGAAGCTGGAAAAAGTGATGCATTTCTAGACAGATTAAAGATCAAACCTGCTACATTTTCGTCGATGTTAGATGGTATTAGTGCTATAATTAATCTAACCGATCCCGTAGGTGAGATTGTCTCACAATATTCACATAAGAACGGAATTATAGTTAAGAAAATAAGGTCCCCGCTGGGTGTTATTGGTGTGATTTTTGAAGCGCGACCTAATGTCGTAGTCGATGCAGTTGCTCTTTGTATTAAAAGTGGCAATGGTGTCGTTTTAAGAGGCAGTAGGGAGGCTTATCACAGTGTAAGCGCTCTAGTTAGCGTCATAAAGAAAGCACTACAGGCTTGCGGCATTATGCCAGAATTGTGTGGTAATGTTACATCGATGGATAGATCCGATGCTCTTGTCATGCTAAGACAGAACAAATATATCGATCTTATAATACCACGTGGTGGCAATGCTCTCAAGAAGCTTGTGTTGGAAAACGCAACGATGCCGATGCTGGCAGCCGCTGGCGGCAATTGTCATATGTATATAGCAGCATCTGCAAATGAAGATATGGCGATAAAACTGGCGGTGGACGCAAAACTTAACCGACCTGGAGTATGCAACGCGCTAGAGACATTGCTTATTGACAGATCTAAAAGTGCTGAGTTCATTAAAAGAATTTTAAGCGAACTTAGTACTAGAGGCGCTGAAATTCGCGGCAGTGATGAAGTTGCTACGATTTATCCCGTCAAAGTAGTAGACGAGTCGGAGTTTTATATCGAATACGAAGCACCGATTATAAAAGTGGCACTAGTAGACGGTGTTGCGAGCGCGACTGCGCATATTGTAAAATTCGGGACAGGACACAGTGAGTCCATTGTAACCGAAGATTATAACGAGTTTAAGTATTTTTTAGGACATACTGATTCTGCGGCTGTCTATCACAATGTATCGACCAGGTTCACAGATGGTTTTGAGTTCGGGTTAGGAGCTGAAATCGGTATAAGTACGCAAAAGTTACACGCGAGAGGTCCGATAGGGCTACGTGAGCTGACTTGCGAAAAATATATGATAGAAGGGAATGGGCAAACACGCGGTAATGTATAAATTCAAGTACATAAGATGCAAATAATAAATGCCTGAGGAATAAGAAAAATGAAGAGAATAGCAGTATTGACTAGTGGTGGTGACGCTCCTGGCATGAATGCAGCAATAAGAGGTGTTGTTAGATATGCGTCTAATAGCGACGCGAAGCTCGATGTATACGGCGTACAACGCGGGTATGAGGGTCTTATAAAAGGCAAATTATCGCGCATGGATGGACGTTCGGTGTCGGACACAATCCACCGTGGTGGCACTATTTTAAAAACAGCACGATGTATGGAATTTACAACTGACGCTGGCATAGAGCAAGCTTTTAAAGTATTGAAAGCCTATGAAATAGAAGGATTAGTTGTAATAGGTGGTGACGGTTCATTCAGAGGAATGAAAGATTTGCGCGACAAGTTCAATTTTCCGTGTGTTGGAATACCTGGAACCATCGATAATGATTTAGGTTATACCGACTTCACATTAGGTTTTGATACAGCTGTAAACACTGTATTGTCTGCTATTAACAACATACGCGATACAATGACTTCTCATGATCGCGCGTGCGTAATAGAGGTAATGGGCCGCAATTGTGGTGATATAGCAGTGTATGCTGGATTAGCAGGCGGTGCGGAAGCTATGGTCGTGCCAGAGATGCCTTTTGATATTGATGAGCTTATAGAAAAAATGCGCAGGAATGTATTGAAGGGCAAAGCATCGGATATCATAATATTAGCCGAGGGCATGACATCGTGCGAGACTCTCAAAAAAGAGTTAGAAGATAAAACAGGAATAACACTTAGAACAATCAAGCTCGGATATATACAGCGAGGCGGCACTCCTACAATGGCAGATAGAATATTTGCTGCAAGGTGCGCCGTTAGAGCCGTTGATCTGCTTGTACAAGGTAAGAGCGGCAGAGTCGTTGGAAGCAAAGATAACAAAATTATCGATGTCGAAGTAGGCGAAGCGTTAAAAATGAAAAAAACATTCGATAAAGACTTATATCGAATAGCAACTATATTAGGACAATAACAATAAGGAGCAATATAATGAAGAATTTAGTAGGTGCTTGTGTATTTGGTCAATCTGGAGGGCCATCTGCTGTTATTAATTCCAGTGCTTCTGGAGTATTTACAGAAGCGTTAAAACAGAAAAATATTACAGCTGTTTACGGTGCAGCTCACGGTATAAAAGGTGTACTAGATGAAAATTTCTATGACATATCACAAGAGAGCACAGAGGAGCTGTGGTTACTTAGAAATACGCCATCGTCAGCGTTGGGTTCTGTAAGATACAAATTAAAGGATCCCAAAGTAGATGATTCGGATTATAAGAGAATACTTGAGGTGTTCAAGAAATACAACATTCGCTATTTTTTCTATAACGGTGGAAACGATAGCATGGATACATGTAACAAGATTTCAAAATATCTGCTAGCATCTGGTTACGATTGCAACATTATCGGAGTGCCTAAGACTATAGATAACGATTTGTATGGCACGGATCATTGCCCCGGATATGGAAGTGCTGCAAAGTATGTTGCGACTACTATTATGGAATTGAATCTAGATGCTACCGTTTACAATGTTGGGCAAGTGACAGTAATTGAAATAATGGGTCGCAATGCTGGCTGGCTTACAGCCGCCGCCGCGCTAGCTTCCGCTGTTGGTGGATGTGGCGCAGACTTAATATATTTGCCAGAAGTGCCTTTTGACTTGGATAAATTTATAGACGATGTCAAACTAGCGACTGCTAATAACAACGGAAAGTGCATAGTAGCAGTATCTGAGGGAATAAAGGACAAAAGCGGCGCATATATTTCAGAGGTTTTAGCTGCAGCATCTGCAAATAAAGATAATTTTGGGCATACTCAATTAGGTGGTCTTGCGGCATCGCTAGCTGCACTAGTTAAAGAAAAGATAGGATGCAAAGTGCGACCTATAGAGTTCAGTCTTATGCAAAGATGTGCTGCGCATTTAGCGTCAGCTGTCGATGTTGAAGAAGCATTCCAGGCTGGTCAATTAGCAGTTAGAGCAGCATGTGAGGGTGAAACCGATAAAATGGTTGTATTTGACAGACAACTCATTTCAGGCGTATATAAATGTGTTCTCGGGTTAATGGATGTTGCGCTAGCCGCAAACACAGAGAAGAAAGTTCCAAAAGATTGGATAACTGCGAATGGAGCAGGTCTTACTAAGGAATATATTGAATACGCATTGCCACTTATACAAGGTGAAAGCAAGGCACCACTTGAAAACGGGTTGCCACGCTTTGCAAAACTAGCAAAGATATTAGTGCCTAAGAAATAATGAATGTTGCGACTAAAAGCAAAAAGAAAATAATAATAATTGCTGTTGTAATTTTTCTTGTTATAGCAATAGCAAGCGGTAGCGTTTGCATAATTTTGTTTACAGGAAATATAGATGTGCCAAATCCTGTAATACAACTGCCAGCTGTAGGGAGTTCTGCTCAAGTGGTTGTATTAAATTGGGATGCGGTAGAGGATGCTATAGGTTACATTGTTCAGTATAAATATGCTATTAAAGGAGACGAGATTATAGAGATTAAAGTCAAGTCTCCTAGTGTTAGCATAGAGCGAATTAAGGGAGAATTGAATGTGCGAGTATCGTCTTGTGCTAAATACGTCAATAGAGACAGTCAATTTTCTGAATGGGTAAAAGCTGATATCCCAGGCATTAAATTATTAGCACCATCGTTTAGAGTGACATACGCAGTGGCTGGTGATGATGGGTATTATAACGTACTGCGCGAGACGTGGAACCCAACGACATACACCTATAAAGAAGTGACTAAAGAGGTCGTTTTTTATCAGATGTGTGTAGTGCCACCTGGAAAAACCCTAGAAAACCAACTAATGTTAGGTGAAGAGTATGATAGCATGATGGGTGTCGAAGAACTTTTAGGATATCGCATTCACGGTGGATCACCAGGTCAGTGGAGACTATATATTCGAGCTATAAACACCAAAGGCAGGTTCGGGAATTTTGGTGAAATTGAAGGTGAACCTGCGGAATTATATTATTTGTTTGAAACGGGGGATTGGAGTTATGTTGAATTCCTAGTCATATAGTTAGAACTCGGTATTCAAATCAACAAAGGAAGTAAAAATGATAAGAGAAGATCTAAGAAACATTGCCATCATTGCACACGTTGATCATGGTAAAACAACATTAGTAGATGGAATGTTAAGACAAGGGGGTGTATTTCGTGAAAATCAAATTGTAGAAGAGTGCGTAATGGACAACAATCCATTAGAACGAGAGCGCGGCATTACAATTTTAGCGAAAAACACATCCTGCATATATAAAAATGTTAAGATAAATATAGTTGACACACCTGGCCACGCTGATTTCTCTGGCGAAGTAGAGCGCGTGCTTAAAATGATAAATGGTGTTGTTTTGCTAGTTGATGCGTATGAAGGCCCTATGCCACAGACGCGATTCGTGCTAAGCAAAGCCCTAGAAATGGGTCACAAGGTAATAATTGTAATAAACAAGGTTGATAAGGCAGATGCAAGATTAGCCGAAGTTTTAGATGAAATTTACGATTTGCTCTTGGATCTCAACGCTGACGATGAACAATTAGAAAGCCCTATTATATATTGTTCAGGCAGGTCGGGCACTGCATCATACACACCTGATGCACAGACAGATAACCTGATACCACTATTTGACACTATAATTAGTCATATAGCACCACCCGAGGGCGATCCTGATGGACCGCTGCAAGTGTTGGTGTCAGCAATTGATTACAATGATTACGTAGGGCGCATTGCCATTGGTCGTATTGACAGAGGTTCAATGCGCGTCAATCAAGATGTTGTAATTTGTAATTATCACACAAATGAAATTGTAAAATCGAAAATTACAAACATATACCAGTTTTTGGGACTCAACCGCATTAATGCTGAGTCGGCAAGTGTTGGTGATATTGTTTCATTTAGTGGTTTGGAGAACGTAACAATAGGTCAGACGATTTGTGCACCTTTGGCAGTAGAACCTGTCAATTTCGTAAAAATATCGGAGCCGACTCTTCAAATGCAATTCTCTGTCAACAATGCACCATTTGCTGGGCGAGAAGGCACATTCGTGACATCAAGACACTTAGCAGCTAGGCTGAATAAGGAAATGCTTAAAGACGTATCTTTGAAAGTTGTACCAGGCGAAGGCAGTGACACGTTCATTGTGTCGGGGAGAGGAGAAATCCATTTGTCGATACTCATCGAATCGATGCGCCGAGAAGGTTATGAATTTCAAGTAAGCATGCCACGAGTTATAAACAAGCATATTGATGGTGTATTGTGTGAACCGATGGAACATTTAACTATTGAGGTGCCAGAAGAAAGTGTCAGTGTCGTAATGGAAAAAATGGGCAAAAGACAAGGTGAGTTGGTCAACATGTCACCGTTTAATAGTCGAATGAAACTTGAATTTATTATCCCTGAGCGCGGGTTGCTCGGTTATAAAAACGAGTTCTTGACAGACACACGCGGTGAAGGCACAATGAATAGCGTATTCGATTCCTATCAGCCGATCAAGAAAGGAATGCAACTAAGGCAAAATGGCGCACTAGTAGCTTATGAAACTGGTGAAGCTGTTACGTATGGGTTATACAATGCGCAAGGGCGAGGCATACTTTTTATTGAACCAGGCACACCTGTATACGCTGGAATGGTTGTAGGTGTGTCTCCAAAAGCCGAGGATTTAACCGTTAACGTTTGCAAGAGAAAGCAGGTAACAAACATGCGTGCATCTGGAAGCGATGAAGCGTTGCGGTTGGAAACACCTAAGCGGATGTCGCTAGAGCAGTGTATAGAATTTCTAGAAACTGACGAAATGTTGGAAGTTACACCAAAATCCTTAAGAATTAGAAAGATTATACTAAATCATGATGAAAGAATGCGAAAAACCATGAAAGAAAAGCGTGCATAATTCAAAAAATCTGGTATAATTATAGGATACTCAAAACAAGCGCATTTTTGTTGCTTTAATAAGGAGAACTTATGGACGAAATTATTGAAAAGATAAAGAATTTTTTATCTACTGAGTACGCTCTTGCGTATATAATAGGAGCAGTCGTAATTCTTGTAGTTGTAGTGCTTGTCGTTGTCTTATCAATAAAAAGCAAAAAGAAAGCAAAAAGCAATGAGCCAAAACCAGTTTATGTAAAAGCTGATATAGAAGAGCTAATCAATAGTGAGAACCTTGACGAGGCTCAAATAGATGCATATTTAGACGAGCAAGAAAAATATGAGGCAAACCCCGAAGAATATCAAACGGCAGTTAGCGCACCACAAATGAAGGCTAGGCAAGCTGTTGACACAATGGATATTCTAATTGAGGTTAAACCTATAAAAGTCAAAGAGAAGCCGGTAAAGTTTGTAGATGAAAGTGAACGAACCGAGTATGTAGAACCTTATATATTAAAATTTGATGATGGCGATGAAATTGATCATTACTCTAATGAGTATCCAGGTGAGTATCGCATTTACGTTGATTTTGATAATAAGCTGCGATACAGAGTTATTTCACCAACGGGAAGACTAGTGGCACACACTTGGGACGGATATGACCGAGAAGGTCTTGAGAGGAATATGCAATCGGTATCTACCATATGTCATTCAGCCGAGATAATTGATTTAACCAAATCCGAAAAGCAGCATATTATAGCAAAACCAGTATTCGAAATTTATCAAGACATGGATGCAAAATTCAGATTTAAACTTATAGCAGCTAATTTGGATGTGTTGTTGCATAGTCCTGGATTTAAAACGAAAACTGCATGTGTTGCTGCAATTGGAAGCTTAAGAAATATTGCGTTGAATCATATTAATGAAGATTTGGTTGCATAATATAACAAATGAGATTTTAAGCGCCTGAGTTAGGTCAAACTTTAAATGTTGTCTCGATATAACTCAATTGCTTTTTGTCTTATTGTATAAAGACGGAGCAGTGGCGCATTTTAGAATGCTTTTGTATAAAAAGCTAATATCAAATTGTGGTAGCGATTTCAAATAGCACTGAGAATATTATTAGAGGTGTGTTATATGGTTATACATGAATCTGGCGAAGACTATCTAGAGGCTATATATATATTGAAATTAATGCGTTCGGGTGTACATGCCATAGATGTAGCAAACGAATTGAATTTCTCAAAGCCTTCAGTTACAAGAGCCTTAAAAATACTTAAGGCAAATGGATATATTATAATTGATGATGAAAATCATATTTCATTTACCGAAAAAGGGTTAGAAAAAGCAAAGGATGTCTATGACAGACATCAAACACTTTTACAGTTTTTGAAATTACTCGGTGTTAGTGATGAAACTGCAGAAAAGGACGCATGTCGCATAGAACATGACATCAGCGTTGAGACATTTGAATGCGTCAAAGCATTTGTGCTAAAAAGCGGTGCCGTGGCAGAAAAATAAATAAAAAAGCGTTAAATGAAAAGACTTTCAGTCGATACTAAAAATCGAAGTGGTTTTCATTTAACGCTTTTCAAGTTAGTACATTTCTTTATTTATACCTCTACTCAAAATGCAATTTGCAATGCTGATCAAAAGAGATGGTCGGTTTTTAAATATATATTGAAGGCGCTTCCAACAAACCAGTCTGATATTTTTATTGCTCTATTAATTGTTTCAGCGTCAATCTCATTTTTGTCATCGCAAATTGCAAGTATTCCCGCAATGCGAATCATTTGTTCTCTGAAATCTGAACATAAATTTCCTATGAACTTAGATTTGTACTCACCATCATATTGGCTTGTTGTTTTTTGAATGTAATCTAAAGTTAGTCTCGCAGCTTCATTTGTCAACACTAGTTCGCTATGGTTAGCATCTGCATTAAATATATTACATAGCAATTCGCTGATAAAATTGGCATACGCTTCAACAGTTGCTTCCTTAATTTCCGGGTTGCTAGACGGATCTGTTTGACGTTTGCTAATACAATAAGCGAAATTGAAATTTGAAAGCAGTTTAGAATTCTGAAGTGATTTATTCCCGAGTATTTTGAGTGCTGTTTCGGATGAACAAGCGCTAACAAGACTGATACACGGAGATTTTCGCAGATTAATATGTGTGCTGGATTGTATGCTGTTATACGCGCTGGAATAATTATTAAGATGAGAAACAAGAGGAATAGAACCATTAAAGTTTTCGAACAATGTGCCATTTGGACAGTCTATAGTGATATTTGGGAATTGTTCAAAAATTTCACTAAGACTTTCGCTTGTTGTGTAAGACTCTAAGAGCTTTTCTGGAAAAGTAGCAATGAGATCTTTAAGTTGCATCTCTAAAGACACAATTCTATCACGAATAGTGGTGTTTGACTTTGCTCTGGGAATAGACTTGTAAGCAACGGCGATCAGCTGTTTAAAAATTTTATAATGCAGTTGTTTAGTATCAAAACTTGTTATATTTGATTCAATGTGCTTATTTTGGATCGAAATAATAGGATCTCTAAGTAGTGTAAAAATATTTCGATTAGCAGTTGGTGTATCGGAAATTGCGAATACAAACAGATTAAGCGAATTTAAAAGCATGTTGGCGCGTCTTACAATTGCTCTTTTTTGACAGCATGTAGAAAGATATCCTAGTGCTATTGCGCTCGGAAATTCTAACGGCACCCCATATAAAATTGATATTTCCTCACAAATGGTGGAAACAGCGTGAGGGAGCGCACTCACAGGAAAGGTAGACATTGCGAGATTATTGTTTTCAAATGTTGTTTGTGACTGAAATATTTTAGTTTCAAGAAGTTGAAAGTGATTATCGATTGCTGGGTCTAGATTGGGAATTAAATAGTTAATTTGTTTCCAAACACCTATTTCCAAAAGATGGGTGAATCGTTTTTCATTGCTCTCGTCGAGCGATATGTTTCCCATGACTAATTCAGACAGCACAGCATAATCGTCAATTTTCATGTTGCGTTGTGTGTTTTCATCAATTTTTTTTATGATTGTTTGCATATAGGGATTGACCACTTTGGCTTGCAAAGTTAGCACAATATTGAGTTCAGATGACTTACTGAAGTCGGGTAACTCCTTTCCCGCACGTAGTGCATTTCTATATATCATGTCAATTCCAGCACCTACGCGTTCAACCAAACCACATAGTAGAAAAACATTTGCGATAAGATTGTTTCGCGGTACATGCTGAGTGATAATATTTGTACTTGACACACCAGTTGGGAATCCTCCAGGACTTAAAAATGTAATTCTATCATTGTATTGGCATATGATGATACTTCCATGTATGTTATAGCTTCGGTGTGTTACAGCGTTTAATAGCGCTTCGCGAATAACTTGATAATCAAAATTATTGCCATTTTCAGAATGGGAACCGTCTTGATTAGTTATTCGTGTATTATGAAGATTAACTAGTCGCCAAATTTCGTCAAAGTAATTAAAGAAACCTTCAATAAAATCTTTGTGCACCGCTGCGGGACCAGGCTCTTCGGTGTTTCTATATTCGTAAACTACTGGGACATAACGAAAGTATTTCGCTACCGCAACGCGTGTTCCAAATAGTATAAGTGCTGCATTAGTATAACCATTGTTAGTCAAAACACCTGATTTGCGCAAGATTTGCTCATTCGATAGTGTCTTATTTTGTTCATCATGAGTATTTGAAATCAAAAGATTGCGATAATTTCTGATTGCATCTTCGCTCATGTCAGACATTGTTAAGTTGCCACGAAATCTACTTGAAAAATCGTAATCGTCTTGACAAGTAAGATAACACAACTGGTCAGACATTTTAAGGAGACTGTCTGCTCTATAGTACCAAGCAACACCATCTACTTTAACAACACTTCTCTCTGGCCGTGGTGATGCGTGGAAAGCTAATACTCTCAGTCCCTCATAATCAAAAACTTTAAAGTCAACATTTATTTCCAGTTCATCAATCAGTTTTTCGCGAATGCGCTCAGGTTGCAAAAAGGCCAAACTTCCAACAACCCTTCTGGGACGTTTATCGGTTATTCCTAAGACAAGTTCACCGCCACCACAATTGGATAGAGCGCAACAAATTCTCAAGGTTTCAGTAAAGCTAAAACGAAATTTGGCTTCCTTAAGTTGAAAATTTTCGCATTCTGGCGCATCCAAAAATTCATCAACGGTTTTATATCTAAAATCAGTTATATCCATCACTACCTCTCTTGCTTTATTTGTGTAACAAAAAGCACATCATCTTAATAAATGCTACAAAGCATTCAAGCGGGACATAGATAGCACTAGAGTTTGTGCCTATCGTATGTAATTATTTGTTTGTCTTTTAAGTGCACATGGACGCATCGCATCAAAGTTCAACACATGAAAATTTGATTTCTTACGTACAGTGTTAATTGCAATTAGATTTAATGTCTTAATTATTGACAGTTAAAGATAATATTTTTAGCATCGCACATATTGTTATTTTATGTTTGCCGCTACGTGCGCGAACACCACAATTAAGATTTTTTGTATTCTCTATAGCATACTAAATTTTATGTCGAATGTCAACACATTTGAAGTGTACACCATTTGGTAGACAATCTTGAATTCCGATTGGGATTTGGAATTACAAGAGTAATTATTTGTGCTATACTTATCTTGCTTTACTTATACACATGATAGGGCAACGCAGAGGTGCGACCTGGGCGGTGTATAAGGTTTGTGGGGAATGCGGTGCATATGTTCCGTCTTTTGCTTTGCCGAGAATACTGCCTTCTTTGGAAAAGAATGCGGTAAACCTCGGGGGCACGGGGGCAGAGTCCCCGCTAAGATGTCGGTTTCTAGAACACACCGTGCAGACAGTAATTCCTGGCTTGCTCGGCTATATCCTGTTCAGTCCACTCGCACTCATCGTCCATACTGAACCTCTCAAGTATAGCAGAAATCTGCTTGGGGGTCAAGCCAATACGCAAAGAATGTGCCATTTTGAGCTACTTGGGTTTTGTCAGGGGCATGGTGCCGTCCTCCTTTTCGGTGTTTAATGCTTCCACAGGCAACGGATATACGTTTGTGGTTAGGTATTTGTAAAACTCGGACGGGCCAGTTTAGCGAGTTTCCATTGGTAGCGGTCGTTGTTGTAGTAGTCGATACAGTCGGCAATTTTAACGGCGACATCATCGTGCGTGTCGGTCGGGCTGAGTTTCAGGTGGTCTTTGAGATGCCCGAAAAAGCTCTCCTGTGGTGC
>JAITLB010000046.1 GCA_031278175.1 Christensenellaceae bacterium | reverse complement strand
TGGGAACTAAACGGTTCTATAGTCGATACTAACAATTATATAATGCCTAATTACAATGTGGTATTTTTGCCGATTTTTAAGCGCATACTTCATAGTGTGTCAATATCAACTGTAGGTGGTGGCGCTGCATCCGTGAGTTCATCGCAGGCATGCTATGGTGAAGTTGTCTCAATACACGCTACCCCTGATCTAAACATGCAAGTAAAGAGCATAACGGTTAATGGGACACTCACTAGTGATTTATCATTCAATATGCCTAATAGCGATGTTTCCATTTGCGTCACATTCGAGGATATTACAAATCAAGATCAAACTTATTCTATTTCACCATACGATAATTTCACAAGCGCTAGTCGTAGAGTGACGCTTACACCTGATAAGTATCAAGCTAAACCTGGTGATATTGTATTAGTCACGCTAACATATTGGGGAAATATGGATGTTGTCGCACTAAGATACTATTCTAATGGTGCCGCTCATGACATAACAAACTATCAATTTGTTATGCCATCATATGATGTAGAGCTTGGTGTTATCCTAACGGGCATTTCAAACACGGTATATTACAATATAGCAATCTCTGAAGAGTCGCAAAAATATATAACCGTTGACATAACGCAAGCGACTAAAGGCAGTCCAGTGAGAGTCTTTTCAACTAACACTATAGATAAACTCTACTATCTAAGCGAGAGTGGAGATCCTGTATACATACCAAATGTCTTTAACATGCCAGGAAAAAATATTACATTGTTTGCTACATTTACGGACACTACTGAGTCCATCGACTTAGCGAAATTCCATGCACATACAACTGCTAACTTCTTCCGATACGGAATTAAGACGACATATTATGACAGATTCAGCGATATAAACGCGTTCCTTACAAATAATGGATTAAGCACATATATCGGTGAAATCTTGGAAATATTGCAAATAAATAATGCTGATAACGAGTTTCTTGTGTATAATGCTCTAAACACACAAATAGCAATGGCGCTCACGCAATCGATATTTTTAACTAGTAATCTCAGAGCTGGAATAATTGACACATATGTCGTTGTAAGTGCTGGATCAAATTACACCGAAATCGCGTCAATGCTAAGATCAGAACTTTTACTATTAAGTGATTTTGTTCTATATAAGAGGCAGTCAGGCGATTGGGGTTTATTTTCATATATAGGTCAAAACCCATTTGTCTCTATACCTTCCGACTATAATGGCAAATCAATTACTCATATGCTTGCCGGGAGTTTAACAAATGCCACCAATATAACAAAACTTAACCTAGGTGCTATAACATCGATCGATCAAGGCGCATTTGATAATTTAACTAATCTAAAAAACATCGATTTGAGTGATATAGTGGATATGCCTGAAACACTATTATGGAATTGTACGTCACTAGAATTTATTTATGTCGACTCTTCAAATCCCGTATATGGTGTTATATACGGAATGCTTTATTCAAAAGCTGAAGCTCGGGTTTTGCGCTATCCTCCAAAAGCTTCTAATACATCCCTAACGATTAATCCTGGTGGCATTTCTAGATTGTATTCTATCGGGGATTATGCTTTCTATTCATCAAAATTGTTAACCACAATTGATCTAACTTTTGTCACGGTGATCGGCAAATACGCTTTCAAGGATTGCACTAATCTAGCAGGTACAAGTGGCACTCTTACACTCAATAGTGTAGTTACCATCAAAGATGGTGCATTCTTGAATTGCCCAAAACTTACCACATTTGTGTTGCCGGCTCTCACTAACATCGGGAATAATGTGTTTTTTGTGAGTTTGAAAACATTGACTTTAAATATAACAGGTTCTAGAACAACATCAAATACAGAACCACTCACATTCGAAACTCCATCTAATATTAGCAACTTAAAACTGATTACAAGTAGCACAGATATTGACGCACAACGCTCATCCACTGTGTGGTCAAAATATTCTAAACAGTTTGAATTGACATCGCAGCCAACGAACACTGTTTTAGTTCTATTTGAATCCAATGGTGGCAGTTATGTACGAAGTTCTACTAGTGCAAATAAATATTTACCACTAGAAGTCCCGACAAATCCAACTAAGGATGGATACCGATTTGTCGGTTGGTATATCGATGAAGCACTAGAGCATGCCGTTTCCTCCGCCACGGCACTTGCAAGTTATACAACAACTAACGTGCTTATTCTATATGCAAAATATGAAATAGTAGAATAGATAAATAGGGAGGTCTAATTTATATAATATCAGCATATCCTCTAATTAGCGAATGCACCGATCGCGTATGTTTTTCAATTTACGCGCAAATATGTCGTAATTCGACGCAATAGATTCGCTATAATATCGGAGGTATTAATGATATTAGTACTCAAAAAGAAAACGGTTGCGATAGTTGCTTCAATTACCGCTATAACTATTATCGCTATAGCTATTACAATCGGACTAACTAACGCGATGGCTATAATAATCTCAAATAAGAAGCTTCCGATTTATTATGTTGAAAGCGTTGATAAAAAGGTAGCATTGACATTTGATGCAGCGTGGGGCGCTGACAACACGCGGCCAATTATGGATATACTCGAAAAAAACGGTTATAAAGGCAATTTCTTTCTAACAGGGTTTTGGGTTGAAAAGTATCCTGAGCTAGTTAAAGAGATACATGAACGTGGACATCTCATCGCTAATCATAGCGCTAATCATTTGCACATGAATGATTTGTCTAATGAGAATATGCTCTTAGAAATGGCTTCGGTCTCGGATGCAATATCTCAGATTATAGGATATCGACCTAAGTATTTTAGAGCACCATATGGCGAATATAATGATGCGGTGATAACTACAGCTGAAACTGCTGGTATGCTTAGTGTTCAGTGGAACGTAGATACACTAGATTGGAAAGGAACCGCCGCATCACGCATAACTGATACAGTTCAAAGTAAAGCGATTGACGGCTCGATTATACTATGCCACAATGAGGCAGAGCATATCGTTGAGGCTCTACCACTAATTATCGTCACATTGCAAAATAAGGGATTAACACCTGTTAAGCTCGATCAGTTGATCCTGGAATCGAATTTCAAAATTGAGCATGATGGAAAGCAAGTCAGATTGAGTGACTAAACTAGGAAAGATTACCAAATATAAGGTTTGGAGGGAATATGGATAAACTTAATACGATGAACAGTAACAACACAGTTTATTTAACTGGAACAATCATGAAAGCTCCTGATTACTCGCATGAAGTATATGGTGAAGGCTTTTATGAGACAACGTTGAGCGTTGCGCGACTAAGTGATCAAACTGACATCATACCCATTACAATTTCTGAGCGGTTAATGACATCGATACCGTTTGAAATTGGAAATGTTATAAGCGTTAGAGGTCAATTCCGCAGCTATAACAAAACCACTGACGGTCGATCGAAGCTCATGTTAACAGTATTTGTAAGGGAGATCGATGAAAAACCAAATCATGCTATGAACCCTAATCAAATAGAGATATCTGGATTCTTGTGTAAAGATCCAGTGTTTCGAACAACACCATTTAGACGCGAAATTTGCGATATTTTAGTAGCAGTTAATCGCGCGTACAAAAAATCCGATTACATCCCTTGTATCGCATGGGGAAGAAATGCACGCTTTGCGTCATCTCTAAAAATCGGATCGCATGTCGATTTGTGCGGTAGAATACAGAGTCGCGAATACCAAAAGCAGTTTACCGATGGTAGTTTGGACGTGCGAACTGCATATGAAATTAGCATTGCGAGGTTATCTATAAACAACACACCAATAGACGTTAGTGTTGAGGGTCAAACGTTATCGATGTGCGAAGATCAAAGTGAAGATATTTGTTTTGGTCAACAAATTGAGTCATGTTGCGGAGCTGACGATCAACCTAGTACCATTGACTAAATATAGACAGAGGTTAACAAAGTGAACAGTACAATTGTCACAAATATAAATACAATATATGCTAAAATTGCTCATGCCTGTTCTAACGTGAACAGGCATGCTAGTGATGTCGAAATTGTCGCGGCTACAAAAACTAGAGACGCGGATGCAATCAAGACGCTGATCTTAGACGGGCGAATAAAGACATGTGGCGAAAACCGTGTACAAGAATTAGTTGCTAAATACACATCAGAAATTCAATGGGATATGATCGGGCGTCTGCAGACCAATAAGGTCAAATATATCATCAAGTTCATAAGACTAATACAAAGTGTCGATAGAATAAGTCTCTTAGAAGAAATTGAACGTCGCGCTTGTGCAATTAATAAAATCCAAAAAGTTCTTATAGAAGTTAACACGGGATGTGAAGAAAACAAAGGCGGGATAGTATTAGACGATGTAGTAACTTTCGCTAATAATTTTAGCAAATACAAGAATGTTGAATTAGCTGGATTGATGGCAGTTGCACCAATCGATGCTAGTCCGCAGAAATTGCGTCAGTTGTTTTGCGACACCAACTCACAATACATCGCCCTTCAGTCAAAATTTGATACCGTTAAATATCTATCAATGGGCATGAGTGATGACTTTGAAATTGCTATAGAGTGTGGCGCAAATATTATACGCCCAGGTCGCATATTGTTTTGCTAATATGTCAAAAATTTCAACCTACATTAATTTGCTTAAAACTGGTACAAATAAAAGCGTTCCTAATTTACCAAATAAATCCAACAAAAGCGATGCTAGTAGTATGCACATTACCACACCACTTGACTTTTCCGAGACAAGAAAGCTAATCGATGCGTTAAAGATGGGACGTGGCATATTGGTAGATTTTTCTAAAAATCATAACTCCCCACAGCGCATGCTTGATTTCTTATGTGGTGCTGCATATGCTTTAAATGGATCAGTTGAAAGAATTGATGCTACAACATATCTGATTACACCTAAGAACATCCAAATTATTTCTGCAGTTAAATAACTAATTTCACCATTTTATCGTTTAAAACAATTGACACCTCCAGCCTTTTATGTAATAATTTTAATCAGTAAAAAGCCTGTATCGATGACCCCAATCGGAGAGTAAGCCTTTAATGATTATGTCAACTAACCGCGTATTCACTATCATGGTAACTCTGATTTTGAATATAGCGGTATTTTTTTTGCAGGTTGTATAACACAAATAATTTTTGGAGGTTTTAGCGATGAAACGAGTAGGTATTGTCGGCATTATTGTTAAAGACAATAAAGTTGCAGCCAAAGAAATTCAGTCTATCCTAACTGAAATGAGCGACATTATAATTGGACGCATGGGGATTCCCGATAGAGTCAACAAATTCAATATTATAAGCGTTGCGGTAGCTGGAGATACAGAGTCAATTTCAGCACTTGCTGGAAAACTCGGTCGTCTTGAAGGTGTTAGCGTCAAGAGCGCGATTACTTCATTCGAAATTTATGAATAATAATACTTATAGGAGATTAATATGAAAATGCGATTTTTAAAAATTTTGTGCCTGGCACTCGTCATTGTGTCAATAGTTGCAGTTTCAACAGCCTGTGTAAAAGACGTTGAAAACCAAGATAAGTTTACAATATACGTGCCAGATGGAGCACCACTCCTAGCACTTACCGATGCTCTTGCTCATGACAAGCTTACAACAAGTGAATATAAGGTTGACTATACAGTAATTGCTAATGCTGATCAACTGAGCGCGGCACTACTCCAAGAGGAACCCGATTTTGCAATAGCACCAATTAATGTTTGCTCACTAATGTATAATAAGGGTGCCGACTACCGACTCGCCGCTGTGAGTATATGGGGAATTCTACACATAGTCTCTAGCGAAGAATCCCCAACGCTTGAATCACTAAAAGGCAATTCAATCCTCGCTTTTGCTAAAGCTGGAACACCAGGAATAACATTGAAATACCTATTAACGCAAAGTGACATCAAGTATACCGAAGACTCTAGTATAGGTGCATCTGTTGCTGCTGACACGGTAAATATAATTTATCTCACCGATGCCCCTGCAATAAAAGACCAGCTTGTAATAGGTTCACTAGATAATGTTGATATTAAATTCGCGCTTTTACCAGAACCCGTTGCGACCGCAATTGCAGGTGCGACATCAAAAAAATACTCGGCCAAAATTAATTTGCAAACTGAATGGGAGAAGATTAATCCCAGCACACGCTACCCTCAAGCTGGGCTGATTGTGCATAAAAGAGTAATTGATGCGCATCCTGAATTTGTCGACCATGTTATAAATGCATGCAAAGCTTCTGCAGCAGCAGCCGCTGCTAATCCTGCTGAGATCGGTGATCTTGCTGTAAGTGCACTAAAATCTAATGCGATACCGAACGGGACAATAGTCGCATCTGCCGTGACAGGGAACCGGTTATCATTTGACTTTACGCTATCAAAAGATTCTAAACTGGCAGTCAATAAATACTTGGAAATCCTTTATAATCAAAACCCTACTATAGTAGGGGATAAAATAGCTGACGAGGCATTCTACTATTATGTCTCGGGGGAGTAATGAAAAATGTGGAATTGTCCGCACACTTTTCACAATAGCGGGATTCTTATTCATACTACTAATTTGGTGGATTCTGTCCGAAACGCTTTTTAAGCGTTTCGGCATTATCCCTTCGCCTATTCAAACATTTAAAATCATATTCTCTGAAATGGCAAAACCCGTTTTCTCAAAAGCTATAAATGCCACACTAGGTAGAAGTATATTGAGTTTCTTTATAGCTTTTGCTGGAGCTTGCATATTTGCAATGCTCTCTGTTCGCTTTGAGAGTCTTAAGCATTTTTTAAGGCCGATAGTTACTCTGTTTAGAATAATGCCCACTATGGCACTTATCTTGATTTTATTGCTGGTTGTAGGTAGCAAAATATTGCCAATTGCTATAGCTTTTCTTGTCGTTTTTCCACTGACATATGAAAACATGCGTCAAGCACTATCATGTATCGATGTCAATCTGCTTAAGATGGCAAGAGTATTTAATGTCTCTAAAATAAGACAAGTTTTTGACATATATATTCCTGCTATACTACCATATCTATTTGCCTGCATAATATCAGGGTTTGGGCTAAATATCAAAGTCGTAATCGCGGCCGAAATTATGGGACTTCCAACCGAATCTATTGGATATTTCATATTG
>JAITLB010000030.1 GCA_031278175.1 Christensenellaceae bacterium | reverse complement strand
GATTATGAATTAGGCAAAGCAGTAGGGCTACCAGTAATTTGTCCAATAAACGATGACGGTGTAATTATTGAAGGATTTGGAACACTGACAGGTAAAAAGACTACTGACGTGGCAGACGAGATCGCTCAATTGCTCGGTTCTAACGGACGGCTATATAAGACAGAAATGTATACGCATAGTTATCCTAAATGCTGGAGATGTAAAACTCCAGTAGTATTCAAATTAGTTGATGAGTGGTATATAAAGTGTGATGAAATACGACCATTGATGATTGAGGCAGCCGAAACAGTCAATTGGGAACCCGAATTTGCAGGGAAGAGAATGATTGACTGGCTCACAAATATGGGGGACTGGAATATCTCTCGCAAGCGGTTTTATGGTTTACCTCTGCCTTTTTATCCATGCAAGAAATGCGGGCATGTAAATATTATTGGTAGCAAGGAAGAACTTTTAGAGCGGAGTGTGTCTGGAAATCTCAAGGGTGTGCCTCATTTGCATAGACCGTATATCGACAAGATAAAAATTAAATGTGAAAAGTGCGGATCGGAAACTGAGCGAATCACAGAAGTAGGTGATTGTTGGCTCGATGCCGGGATTGCGCCATTCTCGACTAAGAAGTACTTTGAAGATAAGGAGTACTTTAAAAAGAATTTCCCAAGTGATTTAGTCATAGAGATGAAGGAGCAATTGCGTTTATGGTTTTACTCTATACTATTCATGTCGGTAACGCTTGAAGGTGTCTCTCCTTACAGGAATGTTTTAGCTCACAGCAGTGTTATTAACGAGGAGGGTGGCAAATTTAGTAAAACTGGTTACATGATTAAATTCGATGAAGCCGCTGAGGAGATGGGTGCTGATCCTATCCGTTATTTATTTTCAGCTGCCCCAGTTGCGGGCGATGTTAGATTCGGTCCCAAATTATCAGAGGATGCGCGTAGAAAATTGCTAGGTTTATGGAACATATATTCTTTCTATACTTTATATGCAACATTAGATAATCCTGACATAGCATCATACAAAATCGATTATAACAACTTGCATATTACTGACAGTTGGCTTTTAGCTCGCACGGATGATTTCATAAGATTTGCCGAAAAGTGTTACTCAACCTACAAAGCTTCTGCTATCGTGAAAGAATTTGAAAGTTTTGTAGATGACGTAAGCAATTGGTATATTCGCATAAATCGTAAGCGGTTTTGGAAAGCGATAGATAAAAAAGATCAATATGACGCATATTGGTGCTTGTATCGTGCAATTAAAGTGATCCTAGGGATAATGGCACCAATTATACCTTTCATGACAGAGCATATTTGGCAAAATGCGATATGTGGGACTGAAAAGGATGAAGCGATATCTGTACACTTATCAGAGTTCCCCAAAGTTCTCGATGGATTCAAGGCGAGTGATAAGATCATAAGCGGTACTGAGGTGGCACGCGAGATTATAACAAGTGTTCAAAATATGAGAAATAAGACACTTATGAAAATCAAGCAACCACTTAGAGTGTTGTACATTGCTCCCACTACTGCATTTGATAAGGATTTCGAAAACAATTTTGCAAAGATTATCAAAGACGAATTGAATGTCAAGAATGTTGAATTTACAGATGAGTATAGCAAGTTTCTTGATTTAAATTTTACTGTTAACTTCAAAGTAGCTGGTGCTGCTCTAAAAGGTGAAGCCCAAAAGCTAAAAGTACCTGTCGAATCGATGACACCTGAAGAGTGTGCTTTGTTTGACAAACAATTGCAAGCGAGTGGCACAATAGATTTTGCAGGCTTTAAGAATCTTAAAGCTGAGATGTTTGATAAACACCTTGTCGCAAAAGAGAATATATCACTACTCAAGGATAAAAATTATACATTAGCTCTAGACTTAGAGTTAGATGATCAATTGCTAACTGAAGGGTTTGTTCGCGAATTAATCAGGCAAATTCAAGTGCTGAGAAAAGAGACTGGATTTGCTGTAGAGCAGAGAATAAGAGTAGATATTTCAACAGACTCTGCATTTGCAAATTGTGCTATTACTGAATTTGCGGAGAAAATTTGTCAAGATATTCTAGCCGTGAATATTGAAGAGCTTGGCGAATGTGACGCAGAAGCTGTCTATGTTATTCAAAATGCTCAAATAACTGTTAAGCTCATTGGTTACAAACTTGATTAAATTTGTTATGTGCGTACATTATGAAAAGTGCTCCGTGTAATAGCGGAGCTTTTTTAATGTCTTACTATAGTATTTAAGTCAAGTTTGCACTTAGCAAATACAAAATTTTGATGCTACCCTGTTGCATTTTGTGTGGAGCACCAAACATGTCAAGTGCTCCACTAGAGTGACATTTATTTACTGCATCCGCACGAATCCTTACATTTACCCGTACAGTTGTTTTGCAGACAATTCATAAGCAACAGATCACAAATATTAATATTACAACCACAATTATTTAATAGTAGTAACCACAATAAATTGTTACCATTCATTATGTTATTATTTCCGCATGTATCGCCACAACCGTCATTACATCCAAACATATTAACCTCCCCCTGGGATTAGATGGCATTATATGCCCATACTACAAAATATGCCTAATTACGCTTAGATGTCACAGATTATGATAATTTGTGCAGACCTTGCTTATTTTAAATGTCTTACCTTGCGTTTATGCTTTCTTTCGCTAGTTTTAACCTCTAATGGCATAAACACCTTTGCAACTACTATACTCGCATCATCTCTTTTAAGTGGACATTCCTCAATTAATCTGTCGTAGTCTAACATAATCATATTAGCAATAGTATCAGGGTTTCCAGTATGTATATCTGATATTAGCTCGAGTATTCCATCTCGACCGAGCACATCAATTACACCATCGGATAACATTATTATAAAACTACCTGAAGTGAGCTTGTGTCTTGCGACAAGAGGCGATGGTATGTCATCTAAAATACCTATAGGTAAGCTTCCACATTCAACTACAGTAATAGTCCCATGGTCAATTATAAAGCTTTCTCTGCCTCCCATTTTAATGAAATCAACGCTACCGTCAATTGTATCTATAAGTGCAATATCAATGGCACTAAATTCTTCACTGTCGCGTAGTGATAAAATACTGCCTATTGTCTCAGCTATCGTCTGATAATCAAATCCAGCGCGATAAAAATTTTCTATCAGGTTTAGTGCATATGCTGAATTGGCATTAGCTGATTTGCCACTACCCATGCCATCGGATAAAATCAAAAGCACTTTTCCATGTGTTAATTTGATAGCTCTATGTCTGTCGCCACTGATTCCGTCAGAAGATTTAGCCCGAATTCTATCACCATAAACAACTTTGTATCTCGTTGATTTAGCAAACCGCAATATTGACATGCCATTAATAGTTTTTTCTGTATCAACAATCTCCATCACAGTTCCAAGCGCAGCACTCACTATTTCGGTGATGAGAGGGTTATTCGTGTCATGTTCGCTTAATGCTATTGATGTTGAATAGTTATCACCGTTTGAAGTATAGACGGCGACATCTCCAGTCGAAATATTGTTTGCGTTCAATTCAGTTATCAATAATTCCTCTAAATGCATATCATAGTGCAATTCAGGTGTTATTTCTGCCTGAAGTGCGTTCAAGGTGTCTCCAACTCCACACATCTGCCTTGCTAGTACTGATCTTCCACTTTGCGCCTCACAAATGAAATCCGCGCTCTTTTGAAGCCTATTTATGGAATCGTTTACACATGCAATTAACGCATGAATTTTTTTGCATCTTGATGTCAATACAGGTGGCGCTTCAAGGATTGTAGCGCGACCAGAATCCAGTGATGCCTCTACTAACCCAATTACAATTGACTCGATTTCACCACTTACACTATCTTCGCAACTTTTGAAATATGGACATGATTTGCAACAATGCAAACAAACATCGCGCGCTATTATCAGAGTTTTAGATTTCTCATCAGGAGGTATGTTTTGCTTGTTTAAGTTTGAACAAATATCGTAAAAAATATCGGCCAGCGTTTTTAGTTTTTCGACCATGTATTTACGCTCTCGGTTAATTATACTCCTTGATGCAGGTTTGTTTTTATAAGTTAGTGCGTGGAATTCCAGTTTAAGCTTCAGTTTATACGGTATTGATGATATGATAATGGTAGCTGATAATGGCGCAATCAAACTAAGTGCTGAAACATTAGTTGTAAATGCAATACGAAAAAGCAAATCGGCTCCAGACATCGCAATGCCAGCGAAGAAATGTGTCTCTTTAGTAAAGAACATAGCAACCAACCCGTATGTAATTGAAATTGCTATAATAGTTACATCTTGTACACTTAGCATAGCACCTAATCCCATAAAAGCGGCAACTGCTAGAATTTTGCGTTTGTCGATAAATATTGTAAATAGAAGAGTAGCGCATAATATAGCGTAATAGGATTCAAAAAAATATATTTTAAGTGCAAAAAAGCCTATTCCGATTATTGCAAGCCAAGTAGATATTGCAAGATTTTCTTCGGTAGTAAACTTGAATTTCAATCGCTTTACTAAAATGCCATACAATGCTACCGATGAGATGCGAAGCACCACAATAGAGATAATAATTGATATAAGCACCTCAATTAGTGTTTTAGATTCGCTTATATAACTAACTGCAATTTGAGGGATGATCGATATACACAAATAGACAACAATGTGAGGGAATCTAATATTTTTTCCCACTTTATAGTGCGCGAAATATAAAATGGGAATTAGCACACAAGGAATTGAAGTTAAAAGTATTGAAATGAAACTTACTCCAAATATTAGCGAGGCCAGCAAATATGACGGAGTAATAACTAGCACGTTTTGCCTACAATAGACTAATGCCATAAAAAATGCAATGGCAAACGTATCTATTTTAATTATCGTTTCGACAAAAAATAAAAAGACAAACACGAGGAAGAAAAGTATGTGTTTAAAAACATCTTCGCGTCTCATGTCAAAATTATATCATGTTCAAAGTGCGATAAAACTCATATTTTGCATTTTCATGATTTAATTTAGTGATTAAATATTCAACTTAAGACTGTTACTCAGCAATAGTATGTTCAACAAATATAAATTTAACTAAAGAAGTTTGCTACTTGGTCACAATCATTCGCCAAATAAAAGACGATGTAATATAGGAAATGGTAGTTAAATGTAGTATGAAACTGAGCATATTGCAAATACTGTGATCTGCACAGAATATCTTGATTGTATAGAATATATCGATAGGAAGTAATACCTATTGTTCTAGAAAATTTAAACAGTGAAAAAAGCGGCATTTATTGAGCGCATATTGCTTGAGAGGTTTAATATTCAAATAGACCACCGCATTGGATGAATTCACCTGAATGGTAATTTGATAATGAAGGTGAACCCTTATTATTTTCACATCGAACAAGAAAGCGCACAATAGCATAGAAGGTTTTCACTATTACTTTGTAAATGGAAAACTTGTGAGTGTGTAATCGAAACGCAACGTTATTAGGTAAATCAGCATATTAGACATGATTTTTACATCTTAAATGACAGTGAAAATTCAAGTTTATACATTGAAATTGGAATCTCTCTTATTATTTGGCTATACTAAACCTGGCTGTGATGAGCTAAATTTGCAATAATTCATGCGTTTTTACGGCCTTTACACTGAAATATCGATGCTCGCCATCACACAGTTCATTGTAGATTTCATTTGCT
>JAITLB010000028.1 GCA_031278175.1 Christensenellaceae bacterium | reverse complement strand
TATATATGTGCGAACTATTAGTTGACATTTGCGGAATTTCAAAGTCTTATACCGCTCGAAAAATCTTAAACGAAATCACGTTTACAATACATAAAGGTGATTTCATTTCCATTCAAGGTTGCTCAGGTGCTGGGAAAAGCACATTGATAAATATCATGGCAGGGTTCGAGACCCCTGATTCTGGGCAAGTTAAAATTGATTCAAAATCGATAGGTGAGTGCTTGAAGCAGGGTGTAATGGCGCGAGATGTCGGATTTGTTTTTCAAGCCTATAATCTATTATCGGGTAGAACTGTTAAGGATAATATTATGTTGCCAACAATGTATGCTCTAGACATGAATTGTTTTGACAATTACGATCTTATTGTTAATCAACTTAAGCTGAAATCTTTAGAGTATAACCTTATTGATACATTGTCTGGAGGCGAAAAACAACGTGTAGCGATTGCTCGCGCTATGATATTATCACCTAAAATAATCTTAGCTGATGAACCTACTGGAAATTTGGATAGCGATAATGCTGATAATATTATGCAAACATTCTCTGAGATAAACAAATGCTACCATGTAGCAATTGTTGTTATTACTCATGATGCACTAATTGCCAAGTATGCGTCAAAACATTTTTTGCTAGAAAATGGTAATCTGAAGGAGATTTTTTAAGGAACATGCGTAAAGATATCATGAAAATGTATATGTGTGATGCAATAAAAGAAGCAACCAAAAACCCGATTAGATTTAATCTAACATTTTGGGGATTATTCTTTTGCATCACCGCTCTAATAGTATGTTTTTTTGTTAATGATGCTCTCGAAAAGAAATTAGAAATTTTGCATTTGCAAATAGAGCAAAATGAAATTTACATTAGCGGAGAATACGATCCTGTAACAATAAATACAATTGCAGATGGTTTTCCAGGCTGTCAAATCTCTTGTACTCGCACTGTTGCTACGGGATCACAAACAGCAACTGATGGCTTTAAGGTGAACTATACGCTATACTCAGTATGGACAAATGCATCATGCTCAAAATTACCGTCTGTTGATGAAACAACCACTTTGATGCCAGCACAAATAATAGCTGGTAGAGCATTTAACGAATATGATAGAGTTAACTCAAGCCCAGTGGCAATTTTACCTAAGGTGCTATATAATTTGTTTTGGGGTGATACTTTTACACCTCAAACAATTAAGATTGCAGGAACTCTGTATGAAGTTATTGGTGTAATTGCAAATACTCCCGATATTAATAGGATATTATATAGAATTGAAAACGATATCCAAGGTAATACTGATTTCCCAATTTACACATTAAGCAGTGCAGCGTTTGCATCAACTGCTACTACTATCATATTCCCCTATATTGTAACCGATAAATTAGTAGTCGAATTGTCTAGCATCCTTGCTAAGGATCCCATATCACCATCGTTTACGTATTCTTCAAATATCCATACGCGTCTGACAGTACAAGAGAAATTGAAATATTTTGCTGATGAGCAAGAGATAACGAGTGGTATGATAATCGCGATAATTGTTCTTTCGATAGTTTTAACTATTATGTTGATGCTCTTTAGTGTTAAAGAAAAAATAACAGCCTTTGCAATTCGCAAAGCAGTGGATGCCAGGTCATATGACATTTGGACGCACTTAACGTGGGAAATGCTTATTATTTTCTTCTTTTCATCTATAATCGCAAGCACATTTGGCTATTTATTAAGTTATGCAATTGTTTCTTTTATTTCGATTCCTTGTGGAACCTCGCTATTTGTTAATAGCATCAATTCACTACTATTGCCAACATTTATAGTCTTAACTATAGTTTGTGCAGTAACAACGATTACATCGATTATTATATCCAGAATAAAAGTAATTGACATGCTGAAATTTAGTCAATAGGAGAGCACTATGTTAAAAATGATCACATCTAAATTTCTAATCATATCTGTTTTATCGTTGTCAATAACGCTTTTTACTTTTCTATCTACGAAAAATGCTGTTATTAAAAGTAACTTTATATTTCCTACAGATAATGAAACTCAAACTACATTCGTAGGTCGCGTCACTGACATTGAGGAGACCGCTAACTTAACTATTGACATAAAAAGGATAAGCTATACACTCTATCAACATTATTTAACAAATATCAATCCAAGTTTATCGGTTGGTTCTATTGTTCATGTCAATGAATATTTAGATGTAGACTCTAGCATCTCATCAGACGTTGCAGGACGAATAGTAACTATACAGGAGCAAAAAGATGCTACTACTTTAATAGAAATTGATTTGGTAACTAACTATGTAGGCATTATTAAATTAGCACTTGAGCAAAGCAGAGTTTATAAAAGAATTGCGCTAAATGAAGTAATAACCTGCTTTAACAAAGGACGCGCATCTTCTCTTGTGGTTACATCCAAGGGGATAGTAGATGGCTCATACCAGATTATACTCTCTTACACAGACTCTGACACTTCAGCAATCGCTGGAATGAGTTATAGTTTCACAACGAAATACACAGTTTATAGTGCTGTTAATATCATTGAATTTGAATGTGTCAAGAGACGTATTGACTATAATACCATTATATTAACAGAATTAAGAACAGATGGCAAGCTGTATGATATAGAGGTTGATATTATAGATTTAATTAATAATTTCATTGTTGTAAGTGAAGAAATCTCTGGAAGAAAATTCATCGCACACCATAATTAAATGCTTATCTCTATAAATGACCAGTTAAGATTCTTTTGTCTCTTTGGGATGAAATAATTGTGGCAGTTGCATCTACATCTAATTGTTGAAATTCCAGGATTGATTGCTATTGCAAAGGCGCTTTGATACACTAATGACGCTATTGCGAGCAAATTCTGTTACTTGAGCCGAGTTTAAAAAATGCCCCCTACTTAAAGATACCAAACCAGACTCAATTATAACTTGCGTTATTAAATGCAAATTGTACAATGGGCGAAGTATAATGCTAATCAGGTTCTATGCCTAAGCATTATAGAGGCAGTAAAATATAAAATTTGTTCGATGGGGTACAAATTTGAAATCGACTACAATTATAATAAAACAAATGAATTTTCACCTCTCAACCGCGAAATCGACTTGTTTAATGCCTTTGCATACTTTTGATGTTTGTTGACCACTTCATGTTTTTCATTATCAAATGGCTATACTAAACCTGGCTGTGATGAGCTAAATTTGCAATAATTCATGCGTTTTTACGGCCTTTACACTGAAATATCGATGCTCGCCATCACACAGTTCATTGTAGATTTCATTTGCT
>JAITLB010000026.1 GCA_031278175.1 Christensenellaceae bacterium | reverse complement strand
ATTCCTGATGAATGGTTTAAGTCTATCTTTGAAGTGTTGTCTATGTATAATTTTACAGTTGATGAAAACACATCATATGACGTTGAACTCTCGATTGATCCTGAAATGTTAGGTAGAATATTTGAAAATTTACTAGCTGAGATTAATCCCGAGACAGGTGAGAGTGCAAAGAAGTCGACAGGCGCGTTTTACACTCCAAGAGACATCGTTGATTATATGGTAGATAGCTCATTAATAGACTATCTTAAAACCAAAACCGAAATTGATGAGAATAAACTTAGATCAGTAATTAGTTACTCCTATGGAGATAATGAAATTAAAAATGTGAGCGACCAAGAAAAAAAGGACATAATTGACAGTTTGTATTCTCTAACAGCACTTGACCCCGCATGTGGATCAGGTGCATTCCCAATTGGTTTACTTCAAAAGATTGTATATATACTGCAGCAACTAGATCCGAGCGCTAAACTATGGTTTAATAAAGCATGTGAGGGTGTGCCTTTCACTTTTAGAAAAGAGATTGAAAAGAAATTTGAAGCAAAGTCACTTGACTATATACGCAAATTAATCGTAATTCAGAATTCCATCTTCGGGGTTGATATTCAACCGATTGCCGTTGAAATTGCACGCATTCGTTGTTTTCTTTCATTAATTATCGAAGAGGAAGTAAAAGACAGCGAGTAAAACCGTGGTATAAATCCTCTACCAAATTTGGATTTCAAATTTGTTGTTGCAAATACGCTAATCGAACTTGAAAAAGATGCACAAATTAGTTTCTTTGAAAACCAAGCGCACATAGAAGCCTTAAAGGCAATTAGAGATGAATATTTCAATGCAGATAGCAATAGGCGAGAAGAACTCCGTAAGCAATTTGTTAATGTTCAAAAAGCGATGCATAAAGAGAAGGTCGCGAATTATCAAGGTGTTGCAAGTGGTCGCCACGAGCAATTATCTAAATGGAATCCATTTAATAATGAGAAAACTGATTGGTTTGATCCTGAATGGCAATTTGGTTTTGCCAAATTCGATATTGTAATTGCTAATCCACCATATATTCATTTAGAAAACATGAGTGATAAGGATATAATGCCAATTATTGTAGACAAAAAGCGCCCAAAGTATTTGACTTATTTGGGGCGTGGCGATCTCTATTGCTTGTTTTATGAGCGTGGCATAAAATTAGTAAAGTCACAAGGATTTTTGACATATATTACAAGTAACAAATGGATGCGTGCTAGTTATGGCGAACCACTCAGGGATTATTTCGTTAAAAATGCAAATCCTATTAGAGTGATAGATTTAGGAGCTGGTAGATTTAGTAGTGCCACAGTGGATACCAATATTATTACACTTCAAATGTCAACAAATACTAAGAGAACAAGTGCTACAATATATGACTCAACGACTCTTGAAAACTTGAATGATTATATTATGAATAAGTCACAGGTAATTAGCTTTGAAGTAGGTGAAATCTGGAATATATTGGATTCAATAGAGCAGAGTATTAAACAAAAAATCGAAGCTGTTGGAAGACCGCTTGCCGAATGGAACATTAAGATTAATTATGGTATTAAAACTGGTTGCAACGATGCTTTTATTATTGATCAAGCAACATGCGATAAACTGATTGATCAAGACTCAAAATCAGCTGAAATAATTCAACCTGTTTTAAAAGGTAGAGATATTAAGCGGAATTCCTGCAGTTGGGCAGGTTTATACATCCTTGCATTGTTCCCAGCAAGGAAATATAACATTGACGATTATCCTGCGATCAAGCAATATTTGCTTGATTTTGGATATGACAAGCTAAAGCAAACTGGTGACAAAGGTGCTAGAAAGAAAACTAACAATAAGTGGTTTGAAGTGCAAGACACTATAAGTTATTGGGAAGATTTTAATAAGTCTAAAATAATATATCCCGAAACGACTCAAGGTGCATATTTTATAGTTGATAACGATGGGTTTTTTATAGAAAAGACTTGTTATATGATGACAGGTGAAAATTTAGATTATATTGCTAGCACATTATCATCTCAGCTTTTTGAATTTGTATACAAGCGCATTTATTCAAGTATTAATTTAGGAGAGTATGGTTATCAATATAATAAGCATGCACTAATTAAATTACCAATAAAGCCGACTAATGAAAATAAGAAACTAACAGACCGAGAGGTGTATGATCTTTATAGTTTAGATGATGAAGAAATAAAGTATATTGAATCATCTCTAATTAGATCAAAGTCACCCAGTAAAGAGTAGCAAAATGGTAGAGTTTCGAATAATTGTTCATTATATGAATTTCTACATTTGTAGATTTGAATGCATCCTTTGATATTTATATAGTTAATACTAATTGTATCTCAGTGGTCTTTGAATCGGTTACTAATATAACAAGTTGGGCTTTAGTGAAATTACAACTGATCTGGCACACAACTTAGATTAACCCTTGAATATTTCCCCAAAATCAAATATAAACTTTGCTATATATTTTATTAAATAATATAGTTAAATTTCCATTTTGCTATTGCATTTTTAAGCACTAGAGTATATAATATAACTAGGCGCAAAATGTGTTGCCGGCTTAAAAATAGTTCTTTAGTTCTCATTTAATTATATGAATGCACTAAAGGTTAAGCCTTAGTACAAAATCTTGCAATCACACCCAGCAAATTCCGCGCAATTTCGCAAAAGTAGATATACCTTAAGCTTTGATATATCTACAAAGGATTACTAAATGAATATTGAAGACGCTAATGAGCTTCTGGCAACTAGTTATCATAGAGATAATTTTTTGTATATAGTAAATGAAATCTTGTTTAATGACTTTAAGCGGGACGCACGCACAGGAGATGTAGCAAAGAACACATTATTTGATAGTTTAACTGAATTAGGATCGTGTAAGCAATGCGATCTAAAGATTTATGAAGTTTTTCTCAAAGATAATTTAGATAATAAGCGTGTTACGATAACTCAAGAAATGTTTAAATATATGCGTTGGTATTCTTGTAGAAATGCCTTTGTTGCATTTGTAAATAGCGATACGAGAAATTTTCGCATCTCACTTTTGACAAGTGAATATATTTTAGATGAAGATGATAATATAATACTTTTGAAATCTAACCCACGTCGACATTCATACCTGCTAGGTGAAAATGCAAAATCAAAAACAGCTTATGATTTTCTACTTAATAAAGGCAGAGTTAATTCTAAAGAAGAATTAGTAGAAAGATTTTCTATTGAAGTTGTTAATAAGGATTTTTACGCTCAAATCGCAAAGTTATTTACTCAGCTAATCGGTGGCGAAAGATTTGGTAGGGAATATCAACCACTATTAATAATCCATGGCGAAAACGATAAGAACAAATATGCCGAGTTTGCCGTTCGCTTGATCGGTCGAATTGTGTTTTGTTGGTTTTTAAAAGAAAAGAGGAGTCGCAATGGTATTGCTTTAATGCCAGATATCTTGTTATCAACTGATGCAATAAGTGGTGATGGCACGTATTATCATACAGTATTAGAACCACTGTTTTTCGAGATATTAAATACAAAGATGGTTTTCAGAAAAGATAAATTCGCAACTGATGATATCTATAGACTGATCCCATATCTTAATGGTGGTTTGTTTACCCCGCATTTTGACGATTATTACACTTACAACTCTAAACTTCAATGTGGCAATCATGATAAAGTTTCAATTCCTGATGAATGGTTTAAGTCTATCTTTGAAGTGTTGTCTATGTATAATTTTACAGTTGATGAAAACACATCATATGACGTTGAACTCTCGATTGATCCTGAAATGTTAGGCAGAATATTTGAAAATTTGCTAGCTGAGATAAACCCTGAAACGGGTGAGAGTGCAAAGAAGTCGACAGGCGCATTTTACACACCAAGAGACATCGTTGACTATATGGTTGATAGCACATTAATGGACTATCTTAAAACCAAAACCGAAATTGATGAGAATAAACTTAGATCAGTAATTAGTTACACCTATGGAGATAGTGAAATTAAAAATGTGAGTGAGCAAGAAAAGACGGACATAATTGACAGTTTGTATTCTCTAACAGCACTTGACCCCGCATGTGGATCAGGTGCATTTCCAATTGGTTTACTTCAAAAGATTGTATATGTACTGCAGCAACTAGATCCGAGCGCTAAACTATGGTTTAATAAAGCATGTGAAGGAGTGCCTTTCACCTTTAGAAAAGAGATTGAAAGGAAATTTGAAGCAAAGTCACTTGACTATATACGCAAATTGATTGTAATTCAGAATTCCATCTTCGGGGTTGATATTCAACCGATTGCCGTTGAAATTGCGCGCATTCGTTGTTTTCTTTCATTAATTATCGAAGAAGAAATCAAAGACAGCGAAGAGAACCGTGGTATAAATCCTCTACCCAATTTGGACTTTAAATTTGTTGTTGCAAACACACTAATTGAACTTGAAAGAGATACACAAATTAGTTTCTTTGAAAACCAAGCGCACATAAAATCATTAAAGTTAATTAGAGATGAATATTTCAATGCAGATAGCAAAAGACGAGACGAACTCCGTGAGCAATTTGTTAATGTTCAAAAAGCTATGTATAAGGAGAAGGTCGCGAATTATCAAGGTGTTGCAAGTGGTCGCCACGAGCAATTATCTAAATGGAATCCATTCAATAATGAGAAAACTGATTGGTTTGATCCTGAATGGCAATTTGGTTTTGCTAAATTCGATATTGTAATTGCTAATCCACCATATGTTAATTTAGAAAAAATGAGCGATAAAGATATAATGCCGATTATCATAGACAAAAAGCGCCCGAAGTATTTGTCATACATGGGGCATGGCGATCTTTATTGCTTGTTTTACGAGCGTGGCTTAAACTTGCTAAAGCCACAAGGATTTTTAACGTATATTACAAGCAACAAATGGATGCGCACTGTATACGGTGAACCTCTCAGGGATTATTTCGTTAAAAATGCAAATCCTATTAGACTGATAGATTTAGGCGAAGGTAGATTTAGCAGTGCCACCGTGGATACCAATATAATTACACTTCAAATGTCAACAAATACTAAGAAAACAAGTGCTACAATATATAATTCAACGACTCTTGAAAACTTGAGTGACTATATTATGAATAAGTCACAAATAATGAGCTTTGAAGTAGGTGAAATCTGGACTATATTGGATCCAATAGAGAAGAGTATTAAACGGAAAATCGAAGTTGTCGGGAAACCACTTGCCGAATGGAACATTAAGATTAATTCTGGCATTAAAACTGGTTGCAACGATGCTTTTATCATTGACCAAACAACACGCGATACTCTCGTATCTCAAGTGCCCAAATCAGATGAAATAATAAAACCTATTTTAAGAGGCAGAGATATAATTAGGGGTGGACATAGATTTGGCAATATATATCTGATTGCAACACATGACGGATATTATGATTCTAACAACAATTACGTTGCACCAATAAATATAGAGCATTATCCTAATATAAAAGAATATTTTGATAAGCTTGGCCCAAAATTTAAAAAT
>JAITLB010000270.1 GCA_031278175.1 Christensenellaceae bacterium | reverse complement strand
TGCAAATTAACAGAAAATCATTAATTTGTATGCTACAGCAACATATAGCATTGAGGTATAAAATGAAAAAGAAAGTAAATATTGTGCGCATCCTTAAATCTGTGATAACAATCGCGCTTATAGTTTTTGTTCTGTACACGCTGTTTAAAATCATCCAGCTAAAGATAACATACAATGCGACTAAAGATAAAAGTGTCTATTATGCTCTAAACATTATGAAAATAAAATCCGCATCTTCAGCGATAGTTTATATTGCATTAGTGGCCACTATAGATTTTTGTCGCCTTTTGTATGTTACAAAAAGCAAAACTATGCGAGTATTATGCCTTATTGTAATTCCTCTAGATTTGATCATAGCTGCGGTCTTGACCATGTTGTTTTTTGTCAAAGCCGCAGATAACGACTTTTACCCGTGGTTATATGGCATGTGTGCAGTGTATGCGATACTGACAGGAATAGTTAGGAGTAACTTATATGAGCGATATGACATTGAAAAAAAAAGTACTGCCTCTGCTGATGCAAATTCAACATAATATTGCATCAGCAGTGCGCCTAACAATTAGAATTATTATCAAAGTTTATATGGTAAAGCAATTTTCTTTGACGCAAGATTCTTCAGCTGTACAATATAACTTGTAGATGCAAATTGCATTTAATTACATCATTCTATACGCGTCTCTTGATTTCAGTGCTTTTATCACTGTGCAATCAAGAACCTGTTAAAACATTAACATTGCAATTATACATTGGCAACTAATTGGGTCGAATTAATTCACTCACATCAGTCTGTCAGGACTAACCATAGTGACGACACATCTGAAATGACATGCAAAATGAAAATTTCAATGTGATTTAGATTTGTTTTTGTGAAATCTAAAAATGATCATCTTTTGTTTAAATATACTATCCGCTGGGTTTCCATGAGGAAACCCGATTCATCCAGTAATGAGGTTTAAAATGAATAAGAAAAAATTCATTATTAAGTTGTTTGTTCAGCTTTTGATAATAATCGCTTTTATACTTCTCGCCATGCCTGTAATGGGAGATCTTATACGATTTCAGAAATATTATAATGAGAGTAAAGCTGAAGGTTTCGGACATGTTGTAAAAACGTTGCAGTTAGGTACATCCGTTTTAGCACTAGGGTGTCTCGCACTGTTGGTAGCTGTTGATTTTATCAGTATTTTGCTTACAATTAAGAACAAAAAAGTCCGAAACATGTGTATTATAGTTATCCCCTTAGAGTTGATAATATCTACGGCTTTATTTTTGTTAATATACATGCACACTGGCACATTAAAGTTTCAGCCGTGGGGATTTGCGATAACTGCGGTATATATTGTATTGCTGTTAGTAGTTAAAGTCGTATTCAGCAAGCGAGTTAAACAAATTACAAGAAATGATAATGTTGACAGTGCTGGCAATAGTGATAAAATAGAATAATATTTTAGGAGAGTTGTTTCAATGTTGCGCTTAGATACCTTATCAAAATATTATGTAACAGGCACACAAGTTATAACTGGAATTAAATCCATTTCTGCTTCATTTGTTCTTGGTGAATTTGTTATTATAACAGGTGCGTCAGGAAGCGGAAAGACGACTTTGCTTAATGTTATAGCGGGATCAGACAACTACAACGATGGTGTTATGATTGTCGAAGATGAGAATACAGAATATTTTGGTGATGAAGATTGGGAACGTTATCGGAAAGAAATTATAGGGTTAGTTTATCAAGATTATAATCTGCTTGAAAACACTTCGGTTTTTCGCAATGTTGAAATTGCTTACCAGTTAAATAGCGATACAGATAAAAGACAACGATACATAGAAGTCAACAACATTTTAGAAACGACAGGATTATTAAAGTTCGCTACCCAGAGAGTATCCACTCTTTCTGGCGGTCAAAAACAACGCGTTGCTATTGCACGCGCTCTAGCTAAGGATACACCCATTATTTTGGCAGATGAACCTACTGGAAATCTAGACAGTATTGCTGCACATGAAATCATCGAGCTATTACATTCTATCTCTAAAGACAAGCTTATTATAGTTGTTACCCACAGCGCGGAGCAATTTATAGGGAAAGCTAGTCGCGAGATCATTTTACATAACGGCGAGATCATCTCAGACAAACAGCTTGACAGCATTTCCCAGCAGACAATAAAACCACATGAAACCCTTAAGACTAAGAGAGAAATGATAAATAATAGACGTAAAATCGGTCGCTTAATCGAAAATGACATTTTCTCGGATATTAAAAACAGTATTTCTTTTACATTTATTACAGCATTAATTATGTTGATGGTCTTGTTAATTGGATCTATATTTGCGCAGTTTTCAACACGATCCTATGAGGGTGTAATAAACACTCCCGTATTTGGAACAATAGATAGAGAACGGCTTATATTAAAAAAAGAAAATAAGGCTGCTTTTACTAGCAATGAATTATCAACACTTAAAAATGATTCCAGTTTTGTTCAAGTAATCAAAAACGATATACTT
>JAITLB010000253.1 GCA_031278175.1 Christensenellaceae bacterium | reverse complement strand
TATATTCAAAATATTGGTTACAAATAGCCAAAAATTGTGGCCAGATTATAAATTTTTTATTACAATATGTCAATATTTTGTAGTAAGAAATATAGCGCACTTCATAGTACACTCATCATATTATCACGCAACACACATTTTTGAAAGAGCTTAAATATTAATGGAAAGTGTCGTCAAAAAACTATGGAAAAGGGCACAAAAAACAAACTCATAGAAGTAACTTTTGGTGTTGAATATAACAAACATGCAAGGTTCATATATAAAACAATATACACAAATTTTACTGCAAAATAAGACAGTGTTTTTAGCACATTGAGCTAAATTGCAATATTTATCGCGCCCCTCACCCAGGTAGTAGTACTTTACGAGCTTTGTTTGGTCTCAATATCTAAACTTCAACGACCTAATGGGGCTGTTTATTTTTCTAACTTTACAAAGTACTGTGTTAGCATCTAAGAGGTCAAAATGCAGAAAGCCTTAAGTATATAAATTGTATTGCGCTGTATAAAGCAATGTGCGGGAAAACTTTAAAACGCAGTCTTGGTGTAGACTACAAAACTCGGTTAGTTAATTTCAAAAAACTTAACTTAAACTAAAACATAAATATTGCTACTTTTGTTTAAAACGCAAAAATTATGTTAGAACTACAAGTTTGCAGATCCTGCAGGCATTTAACAAATTAAAACATTCTCTAAGCAGTTTAATATTAGGATCATAAGGGAATTTAGTGGCTGACTTTTAAAAAGTCGCATCCGCTTTCAACGACGCTCTTGCAATTATTGGGCTTAATTACCGACAACATAAGATTCGCGCCTTAATTTATCTTTGCTCACTTGCCGCGTGTGTTAGATATTTAAACAGCGCACCCTCCTTGCGCACATAGCGCGCTTTTAATATGTGCTTATTGCAAAAGATGCTATCCGAGCACAGTCATAAATTATTAATTCGCGCTTTTTTTTGCTCTTTAGCAAGCAAATAGTTGATTAATACTAATTATCGTGGCATAATAAATAGAGCTTTTGTGGTGTGCATCTTAGAGAATTAAGCAAAAATACGTTGTGTCTTTCTAGTTATGATCGTATGATTTTGCTAGTTGCGCGGTCTTAGCAAAATTACTAAAGAGCGAAGATAATAAGCGCGATGGATTGAATTTAAGTTTTGCGAGGACTTACACCCCTTAGTGCAATTAGAAGAGTAGCGCTTACTTGTATTCTCTTTTGATTTAGTTATGGCATTTAGTGCTATTTGTGTGTAAAGGCATCAAGACTTGTAAGTTATGGCTCGCCATCATAAAGAGCTACTCTAAAAATTATTGCTTAACTCGCATCTTAACTAGCACGCAGGGCGCACTTACAACTTAAAAAAATAATATAGGTACGCTAGTTGCTACAGGGTTTAAATCAAAAACTAATCTGGGCTTAGTCTAGCGGAATTGGTAATACTATGATACTTAAAAAAGCAATTTTCCAGACATCAATAGCAAATCCTGAGCGACTACCACGCGATGGATTGCCTGAAATAGCTGTAGTCGGAAAGTCAAATGTCGGCAAATCCTCATTTATTAACTACCTTACTGGAAATAGTCGACTAGCCAAAACGAGCAAGGAACCTGGGCGCACAAGGTTGATCAATTTTTTTATTTGCAACGACATTTTCGCGCTTGTCGATCTCCCAGGCTACGGTTTTGCGCGTGTCTCAGACGCTGAAAAAAAGAGGTGGGCTTCGCTCATAGAAGGTTATTTTAGATTAAGCATGTCCCTAACGCACGTCTTTTTGCTAATAGATATACGCCGCGACCCATCCGATGATGACAAGGTAATGATAAATTACTTATACCATTATCATATCCCATTTACTCTAATCATAACAAAATCCGATAAGATCGGGAAAACACTGCGACAAAGGCGCGCTAAGGAAATTGCTAACCAGCTTTCATTAGGTGTAGACAATCTTGTCATGGTTTCAAGTAAGGAGTTCATCGGCCGAGAAGAAGTACTTAATGTCATAGAAGGTGTGCTAGAAAATGCCAAGGCACATCAAGATGGAAGCAATTTATCTTAATTACTAGCAAGCACCCAAGCTCTAAATTAACTATATTAAAGCAGATATGCTTACTGTAGCAAAAACGGAGTAGAGTCTAGAGTGTTATTAAATTTAGTGCGCGCCTTCACTTGACGCAAAACTAACCTTTGGTGAGCGTCTGACACTGTCCTTTTGCTAGTTAATAGTAAATTAATTGCGTTGCAATTTGCCTAGTGCCGCTATCGGATTTATATGCATTAATGCCAAAACTTGAAGAACTTGCTCACAAATTATATAGTCCGCAATTAGTGCGCCCCGCAATTAATATTTAGCAAAAACTCTATATCTAAATGCAACCATGTTGGGAGTTACTAAAATTTTAAATACCACAGCTTTTCAAAGACATATTTAATGTTATTACTGGCACTCTTTTAGTATTTAAATAGTGTGTGAGCCTCGCAATTCTTCAAATTGCTTACACTTTATATTTGCTTTATGTCATTTTGTTGATAAACTGCGATTTATACTGTATAATTAACTTTGATTATGCCTCATGCGTGGCAAAAACAACTTGGAGTCTGTAGATTAGATGGATCTGGATTTTTTATACAGAAGTTTTACAGAAATTTTCAGCGGTGAAAACTGGAAAATGATTGTAATGTGGGTAATTGGGTTTATCCTCATTTATTTAGCAATCAAGAAACAATTAGAACCCGCATTACTTCTTCCGATGGGATTTGGCGCAATACTTATCAATTTACCATTTTCTGGTGCTATCGATCAAGTGCTAGCTGGAGTGCTTCCCGCACCTGGTGTAATTGAATGGATGTACAATGTCGGTATTGAAGCATCAGAGGCTATGCCACTACTGTTGTTTATCGGTATAGGCGCGATGATTGATTTCGGGCCGCTGCTTTCTAACCCCAAATTATTATTCTTTGGCGCAGCTGCACAGTTCGGAATTTTTGCTACAGTTGTATTAGCCGTGTTATGTGGTTTCAATATTGCAGACGCTGCATCTGCGGGTATAATTGCTGCCGCAGATGGTCCTACATCTATAATGGTGGGAAACCTCTTAAAAACGCAATATTTAGCTGCTGTCATCGTTGTAGCTTATTCGTATATGGCGCTAGTCCCAATCATACAACCATTTGCTATAAAGCTTGTGACTACGAAGAAAGAACGACTTATTCGTATGCCATACAATCCACAACGAGTGACAAAAGCTTCAAAAATCATATTCCCTATTGCTGTGACGATTATAGCTGGTCTAATCGCACCGGCATCTATAGCACTTGTAGGCATGCTCATGTTTGGGAACTTGCTAAGAGAATGCGGGGTGTTGGATATGTTATCCGATGTGGCACAAAAAACATTAGCTAACCTCGTTACGCTACTTCTAGGAATTACAGTGGCTTTCAGTATGAAAGCCACTGAGTTTATACGAATAGAGACGCTAATGATTATGGGATTTGGGTTGTTTGGATTTGTTATGGACTCGATAGGTGGTGTTTTGTTTGCAAAGCTTATCAATTTATTCCTCCCAAAAGGCAAAAAGATCAATCCTATGGTAGGTGCCGCTGGAATTTCGGCATTCCCTATGTCGTCTAGAGTAGTGCAAAAGCTCGGAATTGAAGCTGATCCGTCCAACCATTTACTTATGCACGCGGTAAGTGCTAACGTATCAGGACAAATAGGATCCGTAGTAGCAGGCGGTGTCGTCTTAGCGCTTGTACCATTAATGTTAGTTGGCGCATAAAAAAAGGAGCTGTGGATTATGTATTCGTTACTTGGCAAAATTGATTTAGACGCACTTAAAAATGCAGGTGATCTAGCCTGGAAGGGCATGCTGTCTATATTCATCGTCATGGCACTCATTTATGTGCTAATTATCGTCTTAAACAAGGTAACAAATAAGACTGCTGGTAAAACTATATCACTAAAAAGTATACTAACTAAGTTTACTAAGCGTAAAACTCCAAAGGAACCGATAGAAGACACCGAACAAGTTGCATCTAGCACTAATAACAATAGCGAGAACTAACTACCATGCGCAGTTTAGCCGATGATTATCAAATAAAAGGTTTAACTTCTTCCGATGTGTCAGAGCGCGTCTTAGCAGGAGAAATAAACGGCGATTGTGACGTAAAAACAAAGAGCGTAGCACAAATAGTTCGCGCAAATGGTTTAACGTTTTTCAATGTCCTATTTATTGCGCTTGCTGTTCTTTTAGCTTTCTTTACTATCCCACAAGGCAAGGGGTTTGCTGATTTTGGATTTTTGATCGTTGTCTTTATCAATTTCTCGGCTGGTGTTATACAACAAGTAAAAGCAAAACGCACAATCGACAAACTTACCCTTCTATCGTCACCAAAGGCTAGTGTCATGCGGGATGGTTTGCAAACTGAAATTGCTATAAAAGATCTCGTCCTAGACGATCTAATTACATTAAAAACAGGCAATCAAGTATCGGCTGATTCGGTCGTACTAAGCGGTGGTGTTGAGGTCAACGAATCCTTAGTCACAGGCGAATCCGATGCCGTAGTCAAGAATGCAGGCGATGAATTGCTCTCGGGTAGTTTTATTGTGTCAGGCAGTGCTAAAGCTAAGGTTATACGGGTCGGTCGCGACAACTACGCTAACAAGATTTCAAGTGGCGCAAAATATATAAAAAAATCAAATTCAGTCATCCTGCATTCCATAGAAGGCTTTGTTAAATTGATGGCTGCCGTCATAATCCCCGTAGGTATCGCGCTCTTTTGTGTCAAATATTTTATACACACACATATGTTAAATGCCCCCGAGACGGTTATAACAGTGATAGGCACGGTAATAGGTATGATCCCTAGCGGATTAATGCTCCTCACGTCAGGTGTGTTTTGTGTAGGAGTAATACGACTCAGTTCATATAATGCACTAGCACAAGATCTATATTGCATAGAAACGCTAGCGCGAGTAGATGTTTTATGTCTTGATAAGACAGGTACAATCACAGAAGGGCAGATGGAAGTTTCCGAGATCGTACCTAATGGCATTATCGATGACGAGATGCTCTTTATACTAAAGAACATGAATGCAGCAATAAACGATAGAAACCCTACCGCAGAAGCTATTCGAATATATACTGAACATGTAGCGATAACAGAGGTCGCCTCATCAGTTATACCATTTTCTTCGTCTAGGAAATGGAGTGCTGCCGAGTTTGCATCAGGGTCTTACGTCTTGGGTGCTGCTGAGTTTATATTCAAGAAAATCCCCGAAAAAATGAAGCGCATACTAGATCATCATTCATCAAAAGGTGACCGTGTGCTGGTCTTAGCTAAGTGCGAGTCACTTAAAAGCAGTGAGATTCCAGTTCAAACTTCGCTGTTAGGATATATAATTATAAGCGATAAAATCCGAGCAGAGGCACACGACACGCTTAGATATTTTGAAGAACAAGGTGTCACTATAAAGATAATATCCGGTGACAACCCCGTCACGGTAAAAAGCATTGCCATGCGCGCTGGTGTAAAAAATTATGCTGACTTTGTAGATGCCACAACTCTAACCGACGAGAAAGCACTAGAGGCAGCTATTCAGAAATATACGATCTTTGGCAGAGTAACTCCTGACCAAAAGTTAGGATTAGTTAAGGCGCTTAAAGCAAACGGTCACACTGTAGCGATGACGGGTGACGGTGTCAACGACGTCTTAGCGCTCAAAGAAGCCGATTGTTCAGTTGCGATGGCATCTGGTAGCGATGCAGCAAAAAGCGTATCGCAATTGGTGTTATTAGACAGCAACTTCGCTTCGATGCCTAAAATAGTGGCAGAGGGGAGGCGCAGCGTCAATAACCTTGAACGCTCTTCGTCTCTATATCTCGTTAAAACTGGGTACTCGTTTCTGTTTGCGCTAATATTTATGATATTAAACGCAGAACTCCCTTTTGCACCTAGACATCTGACATTATTGGGTATAGTGACAATAGGCATTCCATCGTTTGTACTAGCACTACAACCCAACAAAGACAGAATCCGCGGCAAATTCTTTAGCAAGGTGTTAACTAACGCGCTACCAGGGTCGCTAGCCATAGCGTGTGCTATTCTCGCTGTAGTTTTATTCTCGCGTTTGATTCCAGGCATCATCGAAGCGCAGATATCGACTATGTGTCTTATTACGACAGCAGCAGTCGGGTTTACCTATCTAATAAAAATTAGCATCCCGTTCAACACTTTGCGTGTAGTGCTACTTTTGTCTATGATGTTTGTATTCGCATGTGCATTCTTTGCGGATTTTGGTGTAGCTGATCTGACTGGATTTTTCGGTATCACTACCGATTTGACCGATTCGATGATATGGACTACTGTAGGGTGCTCGCTAGGTGCTATACCACTGTATTTTGGGATAAACGCGGTTATTAAGTTATTCGACCGCTTTGTTCAAAAGAAAAATCGCGCGGCAATGAGAGCAGAGCAAAAGCGCAAGCTTTTAGAAGCTAGGGCACTTGCGACAAAGCGCGATACTATATTCTAAAAAATAAAACAAGAGGAAGAGATATGAAAAAAGTTGCGATAGTAATGGGTAGTAAGAGTGATCTAAGCGTAGTCTCCGAAGCGTATGATATCCTAAAGCGATTCAGTGTGCCAGTGGTTGTCCGCGTCATTTCGGCGCATAGGTCTATTGACACCGTTCTAGAATTTTCTAGGGGACTAAAAGATGATGGATTTGGTGTAGTCATTGCGGCTGCTGGAAAAGCAGCACACTTAGCTGGTGTTGTCGCTGCTAATACGTCTATTCCTGTAATCGGGTTACCTATTAGAAGCTCTACTCTAGACGGTTTAGATAGTTTATTATCGACTGTGCAAATGCCATCGGGCATACCTGTTGCTACCGTTGCTATTAACGGAGCTGTCAATGCAGGTATACTCGCAATGCAAATTTTAGCGGTGTCCGACCAGGACTTGTATAATGCATTATGCAATGAGCGCGTCTCATTAAAAGAAAAACAAGCCAAAGATGACAGAAGTATTACCGCACAATACAACTAAAATAATATAGAGCTAAGGTGCCACAAACAATTGTGTTTAGCAAGTATTAGCTTTCAGAGGTTAAATGACAATTTCATATAAAGACGCAGGTGTCGATGTAACGGCTGGGTATAGGGCCGTTGATTTAATGAAGAAAAGTGTCCGTCAAACATTTGACGCAAATGTTATCGGCGATATTGGCGGATTTGGTGGCTTGTACTCTCTTGAGAGTATAAATCTAGCTAAACCTGTCTTGGTGTCTGGCACCGATGGTGTAGGCACTAAATTGAAGTACGCTTTCGCGCTTGAGAAGTATGATACAGTAGGTATTGATTGTGTAGCGATGTGCGTAAACGACGTAGTATGTCAAGGCGCAAAACCGTTATTCTTTCTAGATTACCTAGCAACTGGCAAATTGATTCCTGAAATGATAGCTGAAATTGTATCGGGTGTAGCAGAAGGCTGCACTCAAGCTGGATGTGCGCTCATCGGTGGTGAGACGGCTGAAATGCCTGGTTTCTATGCAGATGGTGAGTTCGATATGGCTGGCTTTACTACTGGCATAGTAGATAGAGATAAACTCATTTCAGGAGAGACTATTGTAGCTGGCGATGTTTTAGTTGGACTGGCTTCCTCAGGAGCTCATAGCAATGGTTATTCACTAATCAGAAAATTGTTTGACCCATCCGATAAAAAATTGCTAAGTGAGTATAGCCCAGCATTAGGTGATACAATCGGTATGTCGCTACTTAAACCGACAAGGATATACGTAAAATCGGCGCTTGCACTCATCGAAAAATTTAGAGTAAAAGGTACAGCCCACATCACGGGCGGCGGTTTTATAGAAAACATCCCGCGCATGATACCCAATAATTTGGGTGTAGCAATAGACACAAATGCTATTAATACACCTGAATTGTTTAAGATGCTCGTTAAAATGGCTGGCTTAACTAAAGAGCAAGCATATAACACATTTAATATGGGTATAGGTATTGTTTTTGCAATTGACCGTTGCGACGTGGATAAATTTGTCGAATATGCTACACAAATAGGCGAAATCCCGACTGTTATCGGCTCGGTCGTATCTAAAACGGGTATTTCTATATGAAAAAGAAACTTGCTGTTTTTGTGTCAGGTGGTGGCACTAATTTCCGTGCTATATTAAACGCTATCGACGCTGGTCGTATCAATGCGAGTGTCGAGCTAGTTATTTCATCTAGCCCGCAAGCTGGTGCTCTAGAAATTGCATCAGATTGCAACATCAAGACAGTAGTACTCGACACTAATCCGGGCAACCTTGACATGGTCTATGCCACGCTTTGCGATCAAATAGTCGACCTAGATATCGATTTTATCGTGTTAGCAGGTTATATTAAAATTTTGCCGCATTCGTTTGTCTCAAAATTTTTGGGACGCATTATAAACATACACCCTGCTCTCATCCCGAGTTATTCGGGCAAGGGTTTTTATGGCAAGCGTGTACACCAAGCTGTAATCGATGGTGGTGAGATGGAAAGCGGATGTACCGTGCATTTCGTTGATTTTGGTATCGACACTGGAGAAATTATAGCTCAAGCGCGTGTACCTGTCTTTCAAGGCGATACGGCAGACACTCTAGCGGCGCGAGTCTTAGTCGAAGAACACAAACTATTACCACAAGCATTAGCAAAGCTTTGTGCTGAATAATTAAAATACAAAAATATTAAACTCGAGAGGAATACCTATTATGAAAAGAGCACTCCTTAGCGTCTCCGATAAAAGCGGGATAATAGAATTTGCTAAAGAACTAGAATTGTTAGGATATCAAATAGTGTCAACGGGTGGCACTCTAAATACCTTGTTAAAAGCAGGCATTGAAGCCGTTAATATATCAAAAATTACTGGTTTTCAGGAATGCTTAGATGGTAGAGTTAAAACACTACATCCAGCTGTGCATGCAGGGCTTCTTGCAATGCGCGACAACAAAGAGCATATGTCGCAGCTCGAAGCACTTTCAATTGCACCAATAGACATTGTCGCGGTCAATCTTTATCCATTCAAAGCTACTATCCAAAAAAGTGGCGTCAGTTTTGAAGAGGTTGTCGAAAACATCGATATCGGCGGACCGACTATGCTAAGAAGTGCAGCAAAAAACTACAAGGATGTCTATGTCATATGCGATGCTTGCGATTACCCGGCAGTGATATCGGAACTCAAAAGCGGCACTTCTAGCTTAGACACAAAATACAGATTGATGTGTAAGGTGTTTAGACACACAGCCGCCTACGACGCGCTAATTTCGAATTACTTAACAGAAAAAAGCGGCGACCCTTTCCCAGAGAATATTACGCTAACATTCGATAAAAAACAAGGTATGCGCTATGGTGAAAACCCCACGCAACGCGCTGCTTTCTACACAGAAAGTTTGCCTGTAAATGGTTCAATAGCGCAAGCTAAACAACTACAAGGCAAGGAGTTATCGTTTAATAACATCAATGACGCAGATGGTGCATTAGCTATATTGCGGGAATTCTCGTCCCCTACGGCAGTTGCGGTAAAACACGCAAACCCTTGTGGGGTGGGCTCAGCCGATAATATTTTCGATGCGTTTGTGTCCGCTTATGAAGCCGACAAACAGTCTATATTCAGTGGTATTGTCGCGCTTAACAGACAAGTTGACGAAAAGCTTGCTAAAATATTAATGGGGCTTTTCCTAGAAATTGTAATTGCTCCCGATTTTACTCCTGAAGCATTGAGCGCGTATGCTACAAAGAAAAATGTGCGACTATTAAAGCTTGAATCGCTTAATGCACCGCTGTGCCCTAACACGCGTGACATGAAAAAGGTAGTAGGCGGATTGCTAATCCAAGACATCGATAGCACGCTGTATGACGTAGACAAATTAAATATAGTCACTAAACTAGCGCCAACTAGTGAGCAATTGAAGGCGCTGGAGTTTGCGTATAAAGTAGTAAAACACACTAAGTCTAATGCTATAGTCATCTCCGATGCTAATAAGACATTAGGAATAGGTATGGGGCAACCTAGTCGCATTTGGGCTGCCGAGCAAGCACTAGATCACGCAGGTGAGCGGGCGCGGGGTGCCGTTTTAGCATCAGACGCGTTTTTCCCGTTCAGTGACGCGGTAACACTAGCAGGCAAATACGGCATATCCGCTATTATCCAGCCAGGTGGATCTATCAATGACGCTGATTCAATTAAGGCTTGCGATGAACTAGGTATCGCTATGGTGCTCTGTGGACAACGTCATTTCAAGCACTAGAGGAGAGTTAATATGACCGATGTATTGGTATTAGGATCGGGGGGCAGGGAACACGCAGTCGTCCACGCACTTAATAAAAGCTCAAAGGTTGGGCGCGTTTATTGTGCGCCTGGGAATGCAGGGATAGCAAAAGAAGCTGAATGCGTCAATATTGGTGTTATGCAGTTTGAAGATATAGCACAGTTTTTATTAAGCCATCCCAACATAACACTGACTGTTGCTACCCCAGATAATCCACTAGTAGATGGTATCGTCGACTACTTGACGGAGCGCGGGCATAGAACATTCGGACCACAAAAGGCAGCGGCTCTAATCGAGGGCAGCAAACTTTTTGCAAAGCGTTTGATGAAAGAGAACGGAATACCTACCGCCGATTACGAGTTTTTTGATGATTATACGCTTGCGCTTGAATACATTAAGAAAGCCGCCTACCCTCTAGTTGTTAAAGCTGACGGACTAGCATTCGGCAAAGGTGTCATTATTTGTAGCGACTACTTACAAGCACAAAAAGCACTGACATCTATAATGTGTGATGCTACGTTTGGAAAATCGAATCGTAGCGTTGTAATAGAACAATTTTTAGTGGGGCGTGAAGTGACGCTACTAGCTTTCACTGATGGTAAAACTGTCTCGCTTATGCCGTCTGCGCAAGATCATAAGCGCGCTGGTGACGGTGATACGGGACTCAATACAGGTGGTATGGGTGCCTTTAGTCCCAGTCCGTATTTTACTAAAGAGCTTTTAGAAAAAACTAAAGAGAAGATAGTGTATCCAACAATAAAGGCACTCAACAATTGCAATAGGACATTCAAAGGTGTTCTGTATTTTGGGCTTATGATTTGCAATGGCAAGCCTTATGTCATAGAATACAACGCTAGATTTGGTGATCCCGAGACACAAGCTATACTACCACTTTTAAATAGTGACTTATACGACATTCTAAATTCCGTTGTCGATGAGAATTTGAGTGAGGTCAAAATTGAATGGAGGGCAGGTCAAGCCGTCAGTGTTGTTTTAGCTTCAGAAGGTTACCCAGGGGCATATGCAACTGGAAGTAAGATTGAGATAATAGATACACCACAAGTTGAAATCTATCACGCTGGAACAAAACAAGTAGGCGATTCAATCGTCACATCAGGCGGCAGAGTTTTAGCTGTTACGGCAGTTGATATCAATATGGAAAAAGCTAGAGAAAAAGTATACGGTGCTATAAAAAACATATCTTTTGATGGTATGTTCTATCGCAATGATATTGGTATTAAATAGTCTTATACTTGAAGTTTTTTGTTGTTTAGGATATAATAAGAGTTGTGAGCAAAATTATATTAGCTTTGCTCGCTTTAGCTTAAGTGCAATCAAATTTGACTTAAGGGAATTTCAATTTACGCTTCTGCTAATCACTTAATTTAGGAGAGAGCCACAAAACTGAAATAACCATCGCCACTTTAAGCGTGGCATAAATGGATATAACGATATGTCGATTAAAAGAATTTTTGTAGAAAAAAAAGAGGGCTTTGAGGTCCTAGCAAATCGCATTCTAGATGATGTTACAACTAACCTTAAAATTAACGCATCTGCACTTAGAGTGTTTAACATGTACGATATCGAAGGACTATCAGACCACGATATCAAGGCATGCGTAGAGAATGTCTTTTCCGAACCACCATGCGATGACGTTTATTATACTAAGCTACCATGGCTTTTTGGGTATAAACTATTAGCAGTAGAGTATTTAGGTGGTCAATACGACCAACGCGCTGACTCCGCTGCACAATGCGTGCAATTATTGTTGAACAAAGAGCGACCACTAGTCAAAACGGCTACTATCTACGCATTTAAAGATATCACCGAGGAAGAACTAACCGTTATATCCAAGTATTTAGTCAACCCGACAGATTCTAGGGTTTTTGACATGTCCAAGCCCGAAACACTTGAAGTTGACTACGAGGATGATGACAGTATAGAATACGTCACGGGTTTTAAGGATCTGTACAAACCAGGTGTTAAGGTGCTACATAAAAACCGTGGTTTTGCTATGAGCTTAGACGATTTATATAGCATTTGCTTGTATTTCAAATCTATTAATCGCGATCCTACCGAAACTGAACTTAAAGTTCTCGATACTTACTGGAGCGACCATTGTAGGCATACTACTTTCAATACGGTGCTAGTCAATATAGGCTTAGGCGAGAACAAGGAATTGCGAGAGACATATAAACTCTATCGCACTATTTTTAAAGAGCTGTATAAAGATGTCTACGATAAACCAGTGACATTAATGGATATCGCAACGATTGCGCTTAAGGCTTTGAAATTAGAAGATCCATTTGAGGATTTAGACGAGAGCGAAGAGATCAACGCGTGCTCTATTAAAGCAAGGGTTAAAACGGATAGCGGCACTCAGAATTGGCTCGTAATGTTTAAAAATGAAACACATAACCATCCAACCGAAATAGAGCCTTTTGGAGGTGCAGCAACATGCCTAGGCGGTGCTGTACGCGACCCGCTATCGGGTAGGGCTTATGTATATCAAGCGATGCGAATAACGGGCGCTGGGGACGTTTACAAGGATGTTAAAGACACACTCCCAGGCAAGCTCCCGCAGCGAGTCATATCCAAAACGGCGACTGCTGGGTTCTCTTCGTATGGAAATCAGCTAGGGTTAGCCACAGGCATTGTCCGTGAAATCTATCATGATAAATATCAAGCTAAAAGATTAGAGACAGGATTTGTAATTGCGGCAGTACCTAGCGAAAATGTAATTCGCTCAACTCCAAAGCCTGGTGATAAAATAATACTACTCGGCGGGCAAACAGGGCGAGATGGTTGTGGCGGTGCTACAGGTTCTTCAAAAGCTCATAACACCGAGAGCGTATCCGTATGCGGGGCTGAAGTGCAGAAAGGCAATCCACTAACAGAGCGCAAGATCCAACGCTTTTTTAGAAATCCAAACGCTGCTAAGCTGATCAAGAGATGCAACGACTTCGGCGCGGGTGGTGTGGCTGTTGCTATTGGTGAATTAGCGCCAGGTGTGGATATTTATCTAGATAAAGTACCGAAAAAATATAAAGGGCTCAGCGTCACGGAAACGGCGATCTCCGAGTCTCAAGAACGAATGGCTGTCGTAGTCGACAGTCAAGATGTCGACACTTTCATAAACCTCGCTTTAGAAGAAAATTTAGCAGCTGATGTTGTAGCTGAAGTCACCGATAAAAAACGCATGCGCATGTTCCAAAAGGATGAGACGGTTGTAGACATTGAGAGATCGTTTCTGGACACTTCTGGTATAAAGCAGACATCGGATGTGTATTGCAGAAATTTTAAGCGGAAAGATTTATTTGAAACATACACCGATGAGGTCAAGCAAGCGCTAGCCGATGAAGATGCGATTGCTGCACTTCGCGCAATTTTAGCGGACAAAAATGTCATGCTCCAAAAAGGACTCGGTGAGACATTCGATTCTACTATCGGTGCGTCTACTGTGTTTTTACCGTTCGGTGGCAAATTGCAACTGACACCAGCTCTGTGTATGGTAGCAAAAATACCTATAGAGACTGGTAAAACTAATACATCTACAGTCTGTGCGTGGGCTTTTGATCCGTATATTACCGATGCCAATCCATTCATAGGCGCTCTCTATGCCACAATCGCATCAGTGTCAAAACTGGTAGCTACTGGTGTTGACCCTTTCAAAATACGGCTTACACTACAAGAATTTTTTAAGCGCCTTAATGCCAATCCAGAACGGTTTGGTGAACCTTTTGCGGCTATCTTAGGATCCTTTTGCGCGCAATATAATCTCTCAACTCCTGCTATCGGTGGTAAAGATAGTATGAGCGGTAGCTTTGAGAACTTGGATGTTCCCAATACTCTGATATCGTTTGCTGTAGGCATTGCAGAAGCCGATGAGCTGACCACTAATATTTTTGACGTAGGGGACCAGTTATATATATTGCCAGTAGTATCTAGAGACCCCAAAAACTTGATCCCCGATTTCACGCTACTTAAGAAAATGTATATTATTCTAAATAAAGAGATTAAGGCAGGCAATGTGAGAGCAGCTACCGTAGTCGAAGTTGGCGGTGCCGTCTCGGCGGTTGTAAAATCCATTATTGGAAATAATCTAGGTGTATCATTCCCTAGACTGAAAAAGCAACATTTCGAAACACTGTTAGGCGATATCATTATTGCAACAAAAAATATTACTCCTTTTGAGCGATTCAACCCTGAATATTTGGGCATTGTTAGCGATGACGCTACTATCTCGTATGAGGAGTTCGGTGAATATGTAGCACCCGAAGATGACCCACTACAGAAATACCTTATACCAGAATTGATAGCTGAAGAGACGCACCCAGAAAACTTTAGCATGCCTACTAGCGAGGCTATTGAGATTTTATCGGGGCATGAGGTGCTGTATCCGACTAAAATCGAAGTAGAGGGTGATGTTGCCAATCTCGATTACACGGGCGACGCTAAAAAACTCAGCCGCAGCGTTAGTATATTTAAACCTAGAGTAGTCATACCCGTCTTCCCTGGCACTAATTGCGAGTGGGACACTGCTAAGCGGTTTAGGGATGAAGGTGCTGATGTCGAGTTGGTAATTATCCGAAATGCCAATGCCGAGCAGACGCTAGATAGCGCGCAACGCCTTGTATCGGCAATTAGCAGGTGCCAAATACTCGCATTCCCTGGCGGATTCTCAGGTGGTGATGAACCAGATGGGAGCGGCAAATTTATCGCATCTACGTTTAGAAATCCTCGAATCACCGAAGTTATCCATAAACACCTAAATGACCGTGATGGATTAATATTAGGCATTTGCAACGGCTTCCAGGCACTAATTAAGCTTGGATTATTGCCGCATGGGAAAATAAAGCCCTTGTCCTCCGATTCGCCGACACTGACATATAATACAATCAACCGACACGTCTCGACAATGGTAAGAGTTAGGGTGGTGTGTGTCAATTCACCTTGGTTATCCTCCTTTTCTGTTGGCGACACTTTTTCTACTCCCATCTCACACGGTGAAGGTAGATTTGTTGCAACCGACCGTGACATGGATCGCCTCTCGCGCCGTGGTCATATCGCAACACAATATGTAGATTTCTCGAATGAGGCCAGTTTAGAGACCCAATTCAATCCTAACGGTAGTCTCTTTGCGGTA
>JAITLB010000241.1 GCA_031278175.1 Christensenellaceae bacterium | reverse complement strand
CGTCCTGAGCCAGGATCAAACTCTTAAGTTCAATCATGACTTAAAACTTCCTATATCTACTAGCGTAAATTATATGAAGCTATTAATTCCTCAAAAAAATTAACTTTGCTTCTTGGTTGAATTCTAGTTAAACACTAATGTGCTTTGACTATTAAACAACCGTTTTGTGTTTATTCGTTTTTATTCGTCTGTTCAGTTTTTAAGGTTCGCTTGCCGTCTTTTTGAGACAGCTTTAATATCTTATAATATTGAACTAGTATGTGTCAACCGTTTTAATGTAGTTTTTTTATAAAATTTTTGCTAATATTATATTATTAAAAATTGCGATTTTAGGGCTTTTTTTGGCGGAAAATTGCGAATATTTGCAGTTTTTAACTCTTTTTTGCCGTATTTACGGTGTTATTTACTTTTCATCTCGGAAAAATTTTTTTTTCTTCCACCTGCTGAATTTTAATATTTCGCGCCAATTGTGAACAAACGTTCACTTTTTCTCCTTGGCCCACTCCTCACGCGCGCACGTACATATTATAATAAAGCACTTAATTGTTAGAAAAACGCTTAACTCATCCCGCGTGCCCCTTTAAATATCATATTATTACGACCTCGGATAAAATTAGTAGCATTTTTTTTCAGAATGCAAAAACTTTAAAAACTACGTGATGCCTTCGAGTTTTCTAAAACCGAAATGCGGTTTGTCGTTTATGCTTCTAATGCCTCTCTTTTGACAGTAATAGGGGATTTGGAAATTTCTCAACTTTTAGGTTCGTGTTTTTTGATGATAATCTAGCATTTGCTATTTTAAGCTGCTCACCACAGCACCTAGTATTTCTTGCTCACTCTTTTTCTCGCAACACGCAATCTACAATAGTATATTAAAAAACTGAATGCTAATCGCTAAGGTGTACATGCATTGATGTTTTGCTAATTCCAATAAAAGTAGTAAATAAATCAATACAGACTTGAATGAAATTCCCATATCGGTTACAATTATGCCCGACCTTTTTATGAATCAAATGCATTATTTGACAGTTCTCTCATAATTAGTTATAATTAGATGTACTGACATCTACAGCGTGCGCTACAACAAAAATTTATGTGACTGCATGCTAATCCCAATTAAAAGCAAAACCTGAACTTTTAAGTATTTGTTAGATTGATCGCAATATTACACTGCCTGCGTGCAGGCAATATCAGAACAAACAGTCACTTGAAGAGGATAGCATTCATGCAAAATTCGATAGAATTATTCTGTGGTGCGGGTGGTCTCGCACTCGGGTTACATCAAGCGGGGTTTTATCAGCATGCGTTATTTGAGTATGACAAAGCTTCGTGTGAAAACATAAAAAGCAACATTATAACTGGTTATACACCTATTAAAGACCGGAACGTGATTCAAACCGATGTAAGAGACATTGAATATAAATTGTACAAAGATATAGATTTCGTGACAGGTGGTCCGCCATGCCAACCTTTTTCCTTGGGTGGCAAACACAAAGCATACAATGATGCTAGAGATATGTTCCCTGAGGCAGTTCGCGCTATTAGAGAACTCAAACCGAAAGGTTTTATATTCGAGAATGTAAAAGGACTGCTACGAAAATCGTTTGCATCCTACTTTAGCTATATAATCTTGCAATTAACATATCCAGAATTGACAAAGAAAAAAGATATGCAATGGGCAGATCATTTAGAAATGCTCGAAAACCATCACACATCTAATTCACACATGGAACTAAAATATAATGTCATATTTCGTTGTTTAAATGCCACAGATTACGGTGTTCCGCAAATGCGGCAGAGAGTCTTTATTGTAGGATTCCGCAGCGACTTAAATGAAACTTGGTCTCCGCCATCACCAACACATACAAAAGAAGCACTCATGTATGCAAAACACATTGATAATTCATACTGGGACTCGCACAATATAGCTAAAAAAGACACCACTACCATTTCACTAGATACTCAATACTCTTTGCACAAATATTTAGATGGGAAAGATATATCTAAAAGATGGCAAACAGTAAGAGATGCGCTGACTGGTTTGCCAGATCCAACCACTGAAATTTCAAAAGTCGCAAATCATAGATTTCGTAGCGGTGCGCGAACCTACAAAGGACATTCTGGTAGCGTTTTAGACGAACCTTCCAAAACAATAAAAGCAGGTGCACACGGAGTGCCAGGTGGCGAAAACACTCTCATGCTTGATAATGGTACAATTAGATATTATACTATACGCGAATGTGCAAGACTTCAAACATTTCCAGACAACTATGTCTTTAACGGTTCTTGGACCGAGTGTATGCGTCAGATCGGGAATGCTGTTCCAGTTAAACTTGCTCAGATTGTTGGAGAGTCAGTAACCTTGCAGCTAAAAAAACATTTAAAAGTGAAGTAGACAATGAAACCTTATAATCCGCTTGATAAAGAAAATCTTGGTGCTAGCATAGCAAACGCTCTGATTGCACAACCAATATGCGCACTCCCACCAGAAGTATTTACTGGGGCTGGCATTTACGCTCTATATTACACAGGATCTTTTCTAGTTTATAACAAACTATGCGAAGCAAATAAAGATGGTCAGTTCCGTTGTCCGATTTATGTTGGCAAAGCGGTGCCAAATGGCGCTAGAAAAGGTGGAATATGTCTAAGCATTGGACCATCCAAAACTTTATATCAGCGTTTAGTAGATCACTCAAAATCAATTATCTCAGCAAACAACCTCGACATCAATGATTTTTATTGTCGCTTTCTAGTTTTAGATGATATTTGGATTTCGCTTGCTGAGTCTATCCTCCTCGAGCGTTTTAAACCTATATGGAATGTAATTTTAGATGGATTTGGAAATCATAATCCAGGAAGTGGGCGATGGTCAGGAAAAATGTCACCATGGGACTGTATGCATCCTGGGCGTTCCTGGACTATAAATTTACAACCATGTTCTATTTCAAAATGTGAATTAGTTGTTAGCGCATCAAATTATTTATTCCAGATGCTATCCCAATAATCTAATCAGCTCTCAATCAAATATCAGAAATTTGCATAGTGCGTTTGATTACTGGTGTTTATATGTCAGTCCGAGTTGAGTAGCTTGGTGTCTACTTCTTAAGCTAACATGAAATATAGTATCTTTAGACTAAAGAGATCATTTTTCCTAACTCTTGCTATTGCATTTTCGAAAGCGAAAGCAGTTACGAAATGCAAACACAAATCCCCAATTCTAAATTTTGTCTCATGCCATATCTCGATGCAAATTTCTCATATACTAATTGTTCTAAAAATTTCGTTGAATTACAAACATTCTCACCTAAGTCAAAATTTAAAATATTATCTTAATTCGCTTCCATTGCCTTGTCATCCAGACAACAATAACTACACATACGCATCACCCTGGCATGGAATGCTATTGAAGAGCACTTAATGCATATCCCTATATCTGCGATGCTTGTAGTAGCAAAAAACAAAACAAGGTGCGTAAGAATTCCTTATGTTATACTAATTCCCTTATAAAGCTGAGCAATTAAGAATAGATTTTCGGCACAATTTCGCGCTTAAATGTCGCTATTTGGGACTTATTGACTGCATTTAAATTGACTTTTTTATGTTAAAATCGTATAATATACGCGATGCAGAGCAGTGCTAGTAACTTTTCACTTCTCTTATGGAGAATGACACATACAATGCAGAACAACTATATTGAATTTGAAAACTTGCTATTATCTCAGTATGCTAAGCGCAGCTGTGAGACATTAGGCAGACAAATTTATATAGAATCATGTCCATTGCGTACTGAGTTTCAACGAGATCGAGATCGGATAATACACTGTAAAGCCTTTAGACGATTAAAGCATAAAACTCAGGTTTTCCTTTCACCTCATGGTGATCATTATCGAACACGCTTAACACATACGCTTGAAGTCACGCAAATATCACGCACTATTGCACGCGCGCTACGATTGAATGAGGATTTAACAGAGGCAATTGCACTCGGTCACGATTTAGGTCACACACCGTTTGGACACATTGGTGAGCGCACATTAGACTCGCTCACAGGGCATTTCAAACATAACGAACAAAGTCTTCGGGTTGTAGATTTACTCGAGAATGATGGTCGCGGTTTAAATCTGACATATGAAGTCCGTGATGGAATTATTAATCATTGCATATCAGGCACTCCTTCTACTCTAGAGGGTTCGGTAGTCAGCATATCTGATCGTATTGCATATATCAATCACGATATAGACGATGCAATTCGTGGTGGCTTGTTATCAGAGAATGATCTTCCATGCGACATCATTTCACTGTTGGGCAACAAACGTGGCAATATGATTGACAAGTTTATTACTGACGTTGTAACTGAAAGTTACGAAAAAAATCAAATTAAGCAAAGTGAGCAGTTCGAAAATGCACTGCTTACTCTTAGAAAATTTATGTTTGAACGTGTATACGACAATCCAGTTGCTAAAATTGCAGAAACAAAAACGCGCAACTTGATAACTCTCTTATTTAACCACTATGCAGAGCATCCCGAATACGTTCCAAACTCATACAAATTGCTTTCAGACAGCAAAACAACTTACATAACCGATTATATAGCAGGCATGTCTGACAATTACGCCATTAAAGCGTTTAATGATATTTATGTGCCTAGCTCATGGGAAAACTTATAACATGGGATTTGATATTACATTACTCAATGATGCACAGCGTGATGCTATGCAAGATACCGAAGGTGCTGTACTAGTTCTAGCTGGTGCTGGTTCAGGAAAAACGAGAGTTTTGACATATAGAGTAGCACACTTGGTCTTAGATAAAGGTGTACCCGATTACCAAATATTGGCTATCACTTTTACAAACAAAGCAACAAATGAAATGAAGACGCGGTTAACTGATATGTTGGGACCAAACCACGGAGTTTGGGTTTCGACAATACATAGTTTCTGCTGTAGTGTGCTTCGTGAATACTGTGAGTTGTTGGGCTATAATAAGAATTTTAGCATCTACGATGAAAGTGATGCTATGCAGACACTCAAACAAGTTTTGAAAAATTTTGAG
>JAITLB010000156.1 GCA_031278175.1 Christensenellaceae bacterium | reverse complement strand
TGTGTTTTCGGTTTTTCACTACTAGCATGCATGACAACGTATTTAGAAATGCCGTCAACCTCAATTTCGAATTCATCGACTTTTGTATAACCGTCATAACTGTTATAAACCTTTTGATCAGAATCCTCAGTTGCTTTAGCCATGTGGTTAGCGACTACATTGTGTTCTATTGAAGAGACATAAACCAAAATAAGAATTATTACCAAACAAAGCCAAATAACTCCTACCTGCTTGATGCGTAAATTATTTTTCAAAAAATCCATAAATTTTACCTCGGTGGATATTTTAATACCATCATTATACTACTCCGACCGCCATGTGTCAATACATAAAAGTAACAAAAAGCAAGAAAAAGCCCCAAAAAAAAAAAAAAAATTAGACATTTTATAGTAAAAAAATATTGTAAATTAGCACTACTAAAAAATTTTTGGCCCTCTTCGCCTTAATAGGTAATTATATCTGGGGAAATGATTAATTTTTCATGGTTTAGGAGTTAAGAATACAAACAAAAAAGTGAACACTGTTCACAATTGTGGTGCAAAATAGTAAAAGCATCAGCTTTTTGGTTTTTTTGCACCATGAAATGGAATAAATTCGTCAACGGCTTCAAGAGAGTCAGCAGTAAAAATGCCGTCCATAGTTATTCCGCGTTTTAATATATTGTATCCATATTTATTTCTTAAACAATCAATTGTTTTGTCAAGGCGCATATTTTTATCTGTTTTGTGCTGAAAGAACGATGTTTGAAGCTCTTGGTTTGCTCGTGTTAATTTGAAAGCTGCAACAGTAATTGTTCTAAGATGTGGCATAGTTTTAAAATTATAGAAAGACTTAAGTATTTCAACCGCGCGATCTGCAATATCTGTAGCATTTGAAGTTGGAGAGAATATTCCGCCTTGCTTAGTATGCGTGAGAAGCAGTGAATCCCGTGTTTGAACACTAACAGCACCTGCAAGTGCAGAATGCTCGCGCAATCTGAATGCGACCATTTCACAAAGCGAGTAAATTACTATTTGGGCATCAGCAAAACTTTCAATGTCTCGGGGTGTCGTTGTTCCATTGCCGATGCTTTTTGGGGTGCGCTCATACGTATATAGACTGACTGGGTCATTATCTAATCCATTTGCTGCCATATATAAAGATGAACCTCTTTTGCCAAACAGACCCTCTAACACTGTCAAGCCAGCGCAAGCAACATCACCTATAGTTTTTAGCCCAATTCTGTGCAGTGCATCTGCCGATGCTTTTCCTATATATAACATGTCGGTTGCAGGCAGCGGCCATGCTATAGATTTGAAATTGTCCTTAGAAATAACAGTTACAGCATCGGGTTTTTTTATATCACTACCAAGTTTTGCAAAAGTTTTAGTAAAAGAGGCCCCAACGGAAACGGTTAGACCTGTCTTCTCCTTAACTTCATCGGCGATCGCGCGTGCAACAAGCGATCCATCATCAACGGTGGATCCTGCACAACCTGTCATGTCTAACCAGCATTCATCTAATCCGAAACTTTCAACATTTGGAGTATGAGAGACATATATCTCGTAAATTTTTCGCGAATATGTAACGTACTCATGATAGTGTGGCGACACAAGTATTAATTCAGGACATTTTCTTTGTGCCTGCCAAATTGTTTCGCCTGTTGTTACACCAGCTTTTTTTGCAGGATAATTTTTTGCGAGAATGATGCCATGTCTTAATGCTGGATCACCGCAGACAGCAATTGCTTTGCCCTGCAGGGAGGGATCTAGAAGCATTTCAACCGAGGCAAAGAAATTATTTATATCGCTGTGTAAAATTATTCTGTTAGACATGTTTCCTATATTTAGAACAACAAATATATTTTAGCAAGTGTATTGTTGGGGCTTGACTTGCTTTATAAAATGGAGTCATTGGGGGCTTAAATAGATATATTTGGGATATTAGTTAGCGCAGCGTGAACTACCGCCTTGAGTTCTTCGGGACTACGAGAGTTGTCTATAACAAGATTTGCTATATAGACAGCATCATCATCGACCTTTTGTGCCTTTAAAATTTGCTCTGCTAGTTCTCTAGTAATACCATCTCTTGATATAAGTCGCTTTAACCTTTCCTTTTTAGGAGCAGTAACAACCCATATTATATCGAACACGCTTTTAAACCCGCACGAGATTAAGAGAGGAATTTGAACAAACAATATTTCATGTTGTAGAGAGTACTTCAATATTTCATTTAATATTAAGGGATGCGCCAAATTGTTGAGGGTTTTGCGCTTCGCTACATCGTTAAAGATAATTTGGCGCAGAGCATTTTTGCTAATTTCATTATTAACTACAATTTCTGGGAAAGTTAGTTTTAGCAAATCGATATAATCACTTTGAGAAAGCAATTTGCGATTGATTTCATCAGAATCTACCACATTATATCCAAATTCGCGAATATATTTTGCAACTAAGCTTTTTCCTACGCCAGCACCGCCAGCTAATGCGATCAACATATTATAATCATACCGCTGAAAACCAATCTTTTCCGCGTCGGATCTCGGCTACGAGAGGGACGCTAAGCTTTACAGCATTTTCCATTGAGGATTTTAATATATAACTAACTTCATCGGCTTCTTCAACATCTGATTCAATAATTAATTCATCATGTACTTGCAAGATTAATTGTGCTTTAAGCCCGCAATTTTGAAGAGACTTATGAGTCTTTATCATAGCAATTTTAATAATATCAGCAGCTGCACCTTGAAGTGGCATATTTAGTGCTGCACGTTCGGCTAGTTCTCTTATTCTACCCTTAGATGATGTAATATCTCTAAAATAACGTATACGCCCCCAAGGTGTGCGCAGAAAACCATCTCTTCTTGCGGCAGTCAAATTTGATTCCATGTAGTCCTTGACAGTCGGATATGTCTTGAAATATCGTGTAATAAAATTGCCAGCTTCTACAGGTGTCGCATCGATATTGCGTGCAAGTCCGAACCTGCTAATGCCATAAATGATCCCAAAGTTAACGGCTTTTGCAGCTTTACGCATACTTTTAGTCACTCGGTCTAGAGGAACACCATGTATTTTTGATGCAACGAGCGCGTGAATATCTTCGTTATGTGCATACGCATTTAACAAAACAGGATCGGCTGAAAAATGTGCTAATAGTCGCAATTCAATTTGCGAATAATCTGCCGCAATCAGTATTTTTCCAGGAGCAGCAACAAAAATACGGCGAATTTCTTGCCCCTCATCTGTCTTTATTGGGATGTTTTGCATATTGGGCTTTAGTGAAGAAAGTCGCCCCGTTGTTGTGCCGCATTGGTCAAACATTGTATGCAAACGCTTTGTTTTGGGATCAACTAACGCAAGCGCACCGTTAATATAGGTTGATAGAAGTTTAAATAATCGGCGATATCTCAATATTAGTGGAATAATTGGATGATCAATTTCAGTTAATATTTCAGCGGCTACAGACATATCTTTCTTTTTGGGATTTTTAAGCCCCATCTTCGTAAAGAGGATATTAGATAGTTCAGATGTTGAATTCAAATTGAAAGTTTCACCTGCCATATTAAATATTTCTTTCTTTAGTAGATTTATTTCAGTATTGAATTTTAATTTAAGATCGCTCACAACACTATCATCTACAGCAATACCGCAATGCTCCATTTCATATAACACATTAATTAAAGGAAGTTCTATATTTTTATATAATTGAACGAGTCCCATTTCGTTGAGTTTAGCCGATAAGTCGGCTTGAACTTGGAACATTGCCTCAACTCCATATGTAATATCATATCTGTTTAGCAAATTTGTTATTGTGTTAGGAGGATTGTCAGAATTTAGAAGATAACTCTCTATCAGCAAGTCATCATAAGGTTCGGAGAGCGTTATTCCATATCGAGACAAGAAGTGTGCTATGCTTTTAGCGTCAAATAGAAGTTTGTGGACTGTTGAACTCTCCAAATATTTTTTAAGTTCGCTTAGTGCGCTCTCTATTGTTATAGTTGGTTTGAGCAAATCATTAACTTCTATTACCGAATATTCAATTGAGCCGTCAAATGCAAAAAATAATTTATCTCCTGTAAGCATATTAGTAGGAGATTTGCTTTTGCTTTTTGTTTCCTTTTGCTCTGCAAATGGAAGGATGTTTAAAGCTATTGTTTTTAAATTTTCAGGTATCACCTTTTTTAAATCAGCGATATGTTGTATGTTTATTTTGTTTTGAATTTGGTTGTTTTCGCTCTTATCAGGTTCCTGGTCATTATTGCTAGTTTCATCTAATTTTTCTTGATAATGATATTCACTAGTTGCACTTTGTTGTTCTAACTCTTGTGCTTGACTAGATTTAATAGTGGCAGCCATCTGATCCAATGTTTGCCAATAACGGGAGTCTACGACAGGTGGTGACTGATTTTGGATTTGGTGATGACTAGGTTTATTAGTAGTTGTTTGATCTAATGACTGTGCGGGTAGAGGTTTGCTAGTAGCAATGAGTTGTTCTAGAGTCTGCTCACAATTGGATTTGCTAATTGGACTTGATTGCTCTAGTGTCTGCTTACAACTAGATTTATCACTAGTAGTTAGTTGATCTAGGGTTTGGACATAAACATGTTGATTAGTTACAACAACAGGTTGTTCTAATGGGTGAGTAGATGATTTGCTAGTGGTGCTTGCTGGATCGGCTACTTGTGAATATTGAGATTGACTAGCAGTATTTGCTGTGGCTAAGGATAGAAGATGCTCAAGTTCTCTAGCAGTACGGAGTTTTTCTAATGCATTTGTAAACTCAAGTTCTCTTAATAGTTGTTGATAATCGGGTGAAACATTCATCTTATCAAATTTCATAGTTGAAACATCGCACTCTATAGGCACATTGATGTTTATAGTTGCCAATTGCTTAGATAGATACGCTAGTTCCCTATTAGCAAGCAGTTTCATGCGCGTTGACTCTTTTATCTCATCAATTGATTGATAAATCTTATCTAAATCGTAGTACTGTGCAAGCAATACGCGTGCTGTTTTATCTCCAATCCCGCGAACACCAGGGATATTATCCGAGCTATCACCAGCAAGTGATTTGTATTCGATAATTTGTTCTGGTGTCAATCCTTCTTCGGCTAATTTTTTTACGGTAAACAGCGTCATATCGCTGACACCGCGTTTTGGCATAAGGACTTTAGTTGTCTTATCAAGCAATTGCAAGATATCCCTATCGCCTGTTACAATACAAGTATCGATGTCAAATTTCTTTGATAGTGTCCCTATAATATCATCGGCTTCATAACCTTGGAGTTCTACAATTTTAATGCCTAGACACTCTACCAACCTGTGGGCTAGCGGCATTTGCGTTGCTAGTTCTTCAGGCATGCCTTTTCTATTAGCTTTATAGTCTGAATATATGCTATTTCTAAAAGTCGGGCCTCTCATGTCAAATGCAACTGCCATGTATTGGGGATCATATTCGGATATCAGCTTGTTTAACATATTAAGGAATCCATATACAGCATTAGTATGGGTGCCATTTGATGTTTGCATAGGTCGTACACCATAATACGCCCTATTTAATAAACTGTTTCCATCGATAAGTAAAATCACAGAAGCCTCACTATAATGTTAGTTTCATATCGTCAACTTTAATCCAATTAAATTTCCTTAAAATTTCGGAAACGAAGAAAGAGACAACGGCTGGAATAACAAAGAACAACAATATTATGCCGATAATAAGCATAGCAAGAGGAATATCGGTGGATGCTTCTATCGTACCAAAAACACCTACAAGTCCTGCCGTTCCCATTCCGCCGCCACTCGCATTGCATTTCAGTTTGAAAACTGTTGTCGCAAGAGGTCCTGTAATTATGCTCGAGACAATAGCAGGAATCATTATTTTAGGATTTTTCATCAAGTTCGGGATTTGTAACATGCTCGTACCTAGTCCTTGTGCGATCAAGCCACCAACCTTGTTTTCTTTAAAACTTGCGACTGCAAAACCTACCATATGAGACGCACAACCTACTACAGCAGCACCACCAGCCAATAATAGGTAGGGTGAAGTAGATGTTGCAGCAATGGATACCCATATAGCAGCACTGGATGTAGGTAGCGTTAATAGAATACCCATTACCGTAGCGATTACAATGCCCATAATAATTGGATTCCATTCCATTGAAATAGCAATACCATCTGCAATTAGTGCAACTAACGCGTTTACAGGTGGGCATATGAGTACAACTATAAACAATGCGGCAGCTACTGCTCCGAGTGGTATAAGAATTATGTCGAGCTTTGTTTTGCCAGCATACAGCTTACAAATTTCGCATGCAAAAAGTGCCGCGATATATGCCCCAATAGGATTACCTACACCCACTGAAACGATATTGAGTCCGTTACCATTAGCACCTAGCATGCCTGCTGCCATACAGCTTATCGTAGTCAATTTATCTGCTTTCAACATATATGCTATGCCCGCGCCTATGCCTGCACCCATTAACATCTTGACGACTGTGCCAACACCAATAATAAACGTGCTTTTTGCTAGCGTCCCAATTTGTGAAATTATAGTACCAGCGATAAGAGTGGCAAAAAGACCGAGCGCCATACCAGAAAACGCATCGATAAACCACCGTCGAGCCAACTTGGCACTATAGGTTTTGACTGTTTGTTTGTTAATTGACAACTTAAGAGTTTTGAATTTCTCTTTGATTGTAGGCGTTTCAACAGGAGTTTGAGATGATGCCGTTATGAGATCCTCAACGCTTATCCTGTCTGGGTTCGATACATCTGTAGCAACAACGTCTTGTGATGATAATTCACCATTGCTTTGTTGTTTTAATTCAGCATCGGGCAGATTAGTTTTTTCTTCGTTCATAGTTATAAAAATGTCGCAAATCGCACTTCACAGCTTCAAAAAAACAATGAAGTTTGAATTAAATTCCCGCATCTTTCATGAAGCCTCGCGTTAAAATTCCGCTAGGTCTTATTTCATGTCTTCGGGCGTAACTTTCGGCGCATTGCCGTAGTTTTCTTAGATAGCATGATTAAAATTACATTGTAACAAGTATTTATGATTCCATTATAAAGGTTTACTTTTGCAAATAAGCCATTTTGATGGTCATAAATAAAACAAATTAAGTAGGGTCACGTTTTAAGACTACTTTTAACATTAATATTGTACTATTAATGGTGCTAAATGTCAAACAAGCGCAACATAAATATTTTTAGACTAGACAAGCAATATAGCTAAATATCTGCTTGACGTGCAAAGACACAAGCAATGTGTGCTATATTAGGTCACCGTGCGTGATGATAGCATTTGCTATTGAATGAAAAACGTCTTTTAATTCAGTTTTCAGCTTAACTTTTTGATCTAGATTCTCTTTGCCGAATATGACATATTGTGACAATACTTTCTTTAAAAAGGTATCAAAGTTATATATTTCAAATCTCTCTATACTTAGTGCAGTGGCAAATGGTTCTAGGAAATCTATAAAAGTTCCAAATTCACCATCCGCATAAATACCATGATCATTTAATTTTTTGCATAGTGACGACAAAATGTCAGTTGCGTCTTCGCGCTCGGATAACTCCAGAGACTCGGAAATCTTCTTATACGGCAAAACTCCTGCTTGATTAGTATATGCCACAAATTGCGCATCAGTTAGATCTTCAATGTAGTAAGTTTTTCCTGCTAATTTTTTTATATATCGCATTGCGTCATAGTAACCCATTTTAAGGTTGTGGCGCAAAAGATTAGAAGAAAAAGCGAGTGTGCCGCCAAGCGGTGCTGATGGGCAAATATAATCGACAGTAACGGAAGCATCAATAACTTTTTGCCGTGGCATATTGCTCATTGTGCGTATAGCAATTATGTGGTTATAACCTTTGCGAATCAATGGATTGACAGGCAAATTATCGTATATGCCACCATCTATATAACGCTTACCAGCGATCTCTTCACCTTTAAATGCAGGAAAGCTTGCGCTTGCAAATATATAATCGAGCAATGAACCTGGTGGCATTTCATCTTTGAAAATTTCGATTGGAAGCCAATCATCGGTTAATGATACAGTCACTACACCAAAATCAGTTGGAGAATTGCGCAATTTTTCTTCATTAACATATTTACTTAAATAGGTGCGCAATTTATCGGTGGGGATGCCTCTATTAGATATAGTCCCGCGAATTAGTTTAATAGCGTACTTGATAGTATTGCGATTCCACTTTTTCTCGGCGATGTTTGTCATCATGTCGTCATCAACATTCATGACGCTTGATGGTGTAATTGTGTCCCACAATTGGTATCCAGCATTAAAGTCGCCTTGGGCTACAAGAGCACCATTGAACGCGCCAATAGAGCAACCCATTACACCATCGAACTTGTAACCATGCTCGAATAATGCTTTGAGTGCGCCCATATGAAAGGAACCTTTTATTCCACCACCTTCAAGAACTAAACCTAACATAGTCTATTTCAATGTAAGCCGGAATTTGAAATTGTGTTTAATGCCTGGTAATATTTTATATTGTGGTTTGAGAACAGCGATAGCTGGGATATCACCACCTACACCGCGTTGTTTCCCATCGATGTTGAGTGTTAGATAATCAAGTGTTTCTAGCTCATGTAGGTGTTTGGCCGCATCCAACATCTCTAAAGTGTAAGGATGCACACTAGCTTCAAACGGCGCACCGAGTGCATCAATGCGCATGCAATCATTACCACCGACAGTTAAATATCTCATTTCAGTATGACCGCCATTTTCTTGTGGAAACAGGTAATCATGAATAAATTCTTCAGCAGTTCCTGAATATTCCTTTAATATTGCAGCTGTTGCACGATCACAATAGTTTTCAAATGGACCTTTGCCATAGAATTTAATACTATCTACACCACCACGTAACCCACACGTAAAGCCATATCGTATAAGTTCTTTTTTCGCGATTACTGACATTTCGACATCTACCGCACCCGTTGGGTAAAACTCATAAATAGTTATTAACTCTTTTAGATGTGGCATTGTCCACTTAATAGTCACTTTCACTCGTCCACTGATGGAGGTTATAGCGAATTTTTTTGGTTTGAGTTTCTTATTAGCCTTCTTAAAACGGTCGCGCCCCATAAAGTAGTGAACTAGTTTTATTTTGACTTGAGCTAAGGAATCGTTATTAATTGTCGCACGGTTGAAATTCGGGATGAACGGGCTTTTGAGTCGCTCTAATCCTGCTTTATCCATGCTTATAATAGCTCCGCTTTTTTTGTCTATTATATACCTGCAATCACCAGCTTGCACTGTAATCTCTATTGTGCTTTCCAAAAATGAAACTGGATCTAAGCTTGATATATTAGGTTTGCCTGGATAATCGTATTTCGACAAAACAAATTGCTCGTATGCGATGACATGTCCAGCTTTAGAATATAAACTAGCCTCTCTTGTGAGCATATAGACAACAAGCGATATTTCACCATCGTAGTCGCTGGTATTAGGTGCCATGATACAACCAGTTTGCCCTGGCAAAACATCTATAGCAGGGACTTGTGAGATTGACCGCACTTGACCGTTAACCAAGATTTCGATTCTAATATCAAAAATATTTAGATTAGTAAACAAATATCTATTATGGAATGATATGTTGCCCTCTGAATATGATATATCAACTTGTGCATATTGTTTTTTTACTTCAAACAAAGCAGGATTTGGTGATCTATCCGCTCTGACAATGCCATTAAAAGCAAACTCAGCAGCATTAGGTTTATCCCCGAAATCGCCACCATAGCGCCATTGCACAATGCCATTTTCTACTACTTTTAGCGATTGATCTGCAAAGTCCCAAATAAATCCACCCGCTAGGCGATCATACTTTTTGAATAGATCCCAATAGTCAGAAAAATTCCCTAAGCTATTGCCCATTGCGTGAGAATATTCACATAAAATAAAAGGTAGATCCTTGTAATCGGATGGAGAGTAGCGCACACCTAAAGGATTCCAAAGAGCGCGACAATGAACAATTTCTTTATTCTCGCCGATTAGTGGCATTTTTTCTACCGTTGAATACATTTCGGATAGAACATCGCTGACTTTACACGAAGTATCAGGTTCGTAGTGTATGAATCGAGTTTTATCAATTTCTAGTGCAGCTTGACGCATCGCGACAAAAGATGATCCAAATCCAGCTTCGTTTCCTAAAGACCATGATATAATGCAAGGATGATTTTTGAAAGTGTTAACCATATTTTGCATACGATAAACGCAATGCTTTGTCCATAGTTTACTATTCTTAGGCAATATGAAAGCTAAGCCATGAGTCTCTAAATTATTTTCGCTCATTACTAAGATGCCATATTTGTCGCAGAGATCGTAAAACTCGCGCCGACCTGGATAATGAGACGTGCGGATTGCTGTGATATTATTGGCTTTACAAAGTTTAATATCTTCTTCAATCAGATTAACAGGGACTGCATGCCCATATTCAGGGTGAAAGTCATGTCGGTTTACACCACAGAACTTAACGGGTGATCCATTAAGGAGTATAAACGGACCATGTCCATCTTTAACTGGTTGAATGGCAATTTCTCTGAACCCGAAGTTAATTTCTCGACGATCGACAAATTCACCTCTGTTCGTTAATGTGCACCGAAGAGTATAGAGATTGGGTTGCTCGTGCGACCAAAGCTCAAATTCATTAAGAGTTTCTTCTATCTCTATGGACATACTTTGGTTTAATTCAAGCGGTTCTTCAGATTTTTTTGATGTCCATAGTATAGTATTTCCTGCTTTGTCGATCATTTCGCATTGGACAGAAACGCGGTCGGCTACTTCACCTTTTGATGCAATAGTTATATTACCTACAACGGTAGCTTGTGTATAGTTTGCATCAAATTTCGAATAAAAATACATATCTGCAATTTCAATTTTGGGTTTTAAAATTACAGTTACATCGCGGAAAATTCCAGATATGCGCCACATGTCTTGATCTTCTAAATAACTTCCTGTGCAGTATCTATATACTACTACAGCAAGTTTGTTTTTTCCTTTGTGTACGAATGGTGTTATGTCATATTCCTGTTCATCAAAGGAACTCTCACTGTATCCTACGAATTTTCCGTTAACGTAAACTTCAGCACAACTATTAACACCTGCAAAATTAAGGAAAACGTTAGATTCTATTTTGTCCAAATTGAAGTGCTTGACGTAGCATCCAGCAGAGTTTTTTCTGCCTTTAATGTGTGGAATTCTAGGTAGCAACAAAGACTCAATTGCGTTAGGATATGCAATATTCGAGTAAATAGGGATATCATAACCTAACACTTGCCAATTAGATGGCACTTGGATTTTGTCAAAGCCCTTGTTAACTTTATCGGTCAAGAAAAAATTTTCTGGTATTTCTTTAACGTTTTTAGCGAATTTAAAAAGCCATTCGCCATTCAGTGACATTGTCTTAGGTTTTCCAAGGTTATCGATGGGGTGTCCAGAGGCATAACGCTGTATAGCGTTAACATTGTAGACATCGCGATCGTTCCAAAAGTTCATCATACGAACAAATCTCCAAATTAGAAGTCAATAGAAGTTATTTACTTACAGACTTAACAATTATTTCATCTCTTGATGGTCCAACACCGATATATTTAATTGGCACACCAGTCGCTTTTTCAATAATATTTAAGTAGTTCCTTGCGTTTTGTGGTAGATCATCAAAATTTCTGATCTTGCGTGTTTCAGTTTTCCAACCAGGTACAGTAATATACACTGGTACTACTTTTTCTAATTGATGAGCAGAAGGCATGTAATCTATGTCTTTACCGTCTAGACTATAATGAGTACATATTTTAATCTCATCAAACATATCAAGCTTGTCAATTTTGCAAACTGCAAGCGAGGTAAATCCGTTTATTGTAGCTGCATATTTCAAAACAGGCAAATCGAGCCAACCTACTTGACGGGGTCTCCCTGTGCGCGCACCAAACTCATCATCAATATTTTGACCCGAACCTCTGAAAACATCAGCATCATTGCCTTTAATTTCTGTTGGGAAGGGTCCTGAACCTACAGCGGACGAGAAAGCCTTGAGAACACCGATTATCTCTGTGATTTTTGAAATTGGAAAGCCCGATGAAGCTGCAGCATATGCAGCAGTTGGATTTGAACTGGTTACATAAGGGTATATGCCAAGATCAATATCTTTCATCGCACCTAATTGCCCTTCGAACAAAATTTCAAGGCCATTATCTATAGCACGATTGACAAAAGAAACTGGTTCGACAATGCGCGGAGCTAAAAGTTTAGCCCAGGCCCGCAATTTTTGCAAAAGTTCAATTTTTCCCATCGGGACACCTTCTTTTGCTACCAGTTCTGCATTTACAGTAGGCAATACCATTTCGAGCCGATGTTCACAATATTCAAGGTCTAAAAGATCTTCAAAACGCAATGCGTTTCTTCGCGCTTTATCGGCATATGCGTATCCGATTCCGCGTTTAGTGGTGCCGATTCCCGTTCTTCCGCTACTTTCACTTAAACAGTCTAGCTGAATATGATATGGCATTAAAATTATAGCACGAGAAGATATATATAAATTACTTGTGTTAATACCATTGGCCTCTAAATCGCTGATTTCATGTAATAACTCATCAGGATTAATGACCATTCCAGTTCCCGCTAATGTTATACAGCTAGGTTTAAATATGCCACAAGGAATCAAGTGCAACTTAAACGCACCAAACTCGTTTACAACTGTGTGACCAGCATTATCTCCACCCTGGAAGCGCACTACCATATCGGCTTTGGCAGAAATATAATCAACTATTTTGCCTTTCCCTTCATCGCCAAATTGTGCGCCAACTAATATACTTACAGACATTAAGACCTCCGCCTCAAATTAAATTTCAAGTCTATTTAAAGTGCTTTAAAAAGCGTTCCATCGCTTCAGTTGTATTTTCGCGAGTGTTAAAAGCTGTCAATCTGAAATACCCAGCACCACAACGACCGAATCCACTACCTGGAGTTCCTACAACATTAATATCATTGAGAAGCAAATCAAAATACTCCCACGAATCCATTCCGCACTTAAGCCATACATATGGCGAATTCAAGCCACCGATATGCCATATGCTCAATTTTGACATTGTATCTGTCATTATTTTAGCATTGCCCATATAATAATCTATAACAGCTTTGCATGAAGCTTGTCCATCTTTTGTAAAGACCGCCGCTGCGCCGCGCTGAATAATATATGCAGTTCCGTTGAATTTAGTAGTTTGTCTTCGCATCCACATCTTGTTTAGAGATTCGCCATCGGCTATAAGCTGCTCTGGCACTATAGTATAACCACAGCGAGTACCAGTGAATCCAGCCGTTTTAGAAAGAGAACAGAATTCAACAGCGCATTTCTTTGCGTCAGGAATTTCATATATTGAATGAGGCAAATTTTCATCAGCTATGAAAGCTTCATATGCTGCATCAAATAAGATTATTGCCTTCCTATCAATAGCAAAATCCACCCATTGCTTTAATTGTTCTCTAGTGTAAACTGCACCAGTTGGATTATTAGGTGAACATAGATAGATTATATCACCTTCTAGATTTTCATTTGGCATTGGGAGAAATCCGTTTTCATCGTTGCCGTCTAACAGTCGTATTTTCCGGCCCAACATGAGATTGCTATCCATATATACAGGATAAACAGGGTCAGGAATTATGATAGTATTATCATCGGAAAAGAGATCAGTAAAATTTGCGACATCGCTTTTTGCACCATCAGAGACGAAAATTTCTCTGTCATCAAGATCAACGTCAAAATTATCGCGATAATAACTAGATATGCGATCCTTGATAAATGGATAACCTTGTTCATCAGGCGCGTAACCACGGAATGTTTCCTTATCGCCCATCTCAATAGAAGCTTTAGCGAGAGCTAGGACTACTGGTTGTGATAATGGCTGTGTTACATCGCCTATGCCCATCTTAATTATTTTAGCGGATGGATGTGATGACGAATATTCCGCAACCTTTTTAGCAATGTTAGCAAACAAGTAATTTTGTTTTAAGTTCTTATAATTGGCGTTAATTTTCACCATTTACGTTTCTCCCATATGAGATATCTATTACAATTTCGAATATAAGTTGTATCCGAGTTCTCCGTGAAAGTTTTCTTCAGCTGGGCCTTCTAGGAAAGCATGTTGATTTTCAAAATTAATTTTCAAATCACCACCAGGCATACTGACATATACATCTGATTTACATAACGTTTGTAGCAATGAGACAAATGCCACCGCCACTGCACCAGTGCCACATGAAAGTGTGCAACCTGCACCACGTTCCCAAACTAGTGCGCTTATATGTGTGTCATCCACAATGCGAACAAGTTCCACATTTATGCCATCGGTGAATTGATTTGATTCAGCTATGGCTTTAGCGATACCATGTGCATCGTCAGGATGTTCATCTAGTACAACGACCGCATGTAAATTTCCAATATCTACTAATGTCGCTATAAACATTCCTACTTTGGTTGTTATAGTTGTTTGATGACGACAATTACTTGCAGTGGTTACTAACTGAGGTATTCCCATATCAACTTTAATTGATTGTACCACACCTTCTGTTATTGAAAGCTCTAAGTGCTTGATCCCGCTCTCTGTTTGTATTGAAAAGTTGTCGCAATTGATATATGCCTTTTCATACAAGTATTTAGCAACGCATCGAATGGCATTACCACACATAGCTGCCCTGCTACCATCAGAATTATATATTTGCATCGAGAAATTGGCGATCTTAGATTTGCCTATTACGACAAGACCATCAGCACCGATGGCATAATGTCTATCACATAATATTTTTGCAACTCTACTACAATTCATAGAGAGCCATTCATCATTGTAGATGAGAATAAAATCATTACCTGTACCATTCATTTTAACGAACTTCATAGCATTCCTTTTTGCTAGTGTATTCGAGGTGTACAGTTTTATGAGTTGTTTTATGGGAGATATACTATGCGCTCACAATTAGGGCACTTCGCAAAATCACCTTGCGCCTTTAATTTGTCACCAACTTCGGCAACTATCTGCATCCCACATGCAGGACAACAACCAGAATCAGCCGAGTAAGGCACGAAAACTGGCATTTTTTTAGCAGCTCGTCTCACTTTATACGCTGCTAACAATTGTGGGTCGATTTCAGCGGATAGTGTTTTCAAGACAGTATACTCTTTTTGAAATTTTGCAAAATGAGCTTCTTTCATTTTTTTGTATTCTATATTAAGCTTTCGAGACTCTTCTTGTGATCGGTTTGCGCTTGAAACATGCTTAGCAAATTCGCTCTGCATTTCTTGAAGACGCTCTAACATACGTCGAACATCACGTTCTAATGCTTGTAATTGTTCATTATATGAGTTTAGGTCTTTATCAAGAGTTTCAAGTTGCTCAAGTGTGCCAGGTTCTACAGACATGATGTTTCTTTCATGTAAGCAGATGTTTTCTATTTGTGCATCAATTTCATGCATGCGTGCAAATAGTGTGCCAGCTTCTAGATCGCTTCGTGATACAGCTTCTCTCATTTGCGAAACAATGTCATCGTGTTTTTTAATGCTTTTTGCTGTTTCTGAACTGGCTAGATTCTTTTCTTCTTTGAACACCCCAACATCAATATTTTGATATTTTAATATTCTATCTAATTTCATATTACCTCGTATTTTGCGCCGACACACTTAAAGAAGAACAAACTTATTATCTTTTAACTTAGATAATTCTATTGTTAAAATAAAGCATTTGTTTTAAACGTCCTCACATAATGTTATTATATCATTTTAACGCTCGAATTGCAAACTATCAATGCTATAAATTGCCACACTAGCGCATCACTTGACGACATCATTGCCAATTTATTATTTTATTACTAATTTTAGCTTTTTATGAGCAAGTTTTCTCACTTATTTGTTTCCTTTTGTGAGACGCAGGTTTAAACCGCTTATTCGCTCAAATTTGCAGTGCACACCAATAAACCTAGTATAGAAGTGCATGTCTAATCGGATCTTAAGCGCACAGCAATTATTAAGCTCAATTAATGTCTATTTATAAAGGTCGCTTGTTTTTTTTGATAACTGGGTCTAAGCAAACATATTTCATACTACAGATAGACACCGCTCTTGCAAGCAAGCATGGCATGTTATTACCGATTTGTCGATAAATCTATGAGGACGGTTCCTTGAATACATAATATGACGGGAATGTTTGTAACCGAGTACCTACATTAATAGTTATTATCTTTAGACTATTGGGAGGGGCATCGATTTTAAGTGTGATGGAATTGCACAAAAGAGACCTGTGATATTGTTCTATCCAATTATCAAGGCTAGCGTCTTTCAAACACAACGCATTGATTATGGGTGTCTATTGCCTCCCATAGATGCTGGCAATGTATTGGCTTGTCCGTCAACATCAATAGGTCTACCTTCGTCATTAAATAACATTCCCGCATAGGGAGACTTACGTATTATAGGTTTTTTGCATAAATTATTTTTGCTTTGCAGGTATTTGGGTTTTGCATTTCACTATTTGCAAATGGTCGCCGATCAACTTGTACAGACATTTTGCCATCTTTGTATTTAGTTAAAGGTTGCTCTAGCACCTTATGATCTATGGTATCATCCTTAACTCCAATAAAGAAAACTCGTTCGCTCTTCTGCATAACACCGAAATCGACAGCATTAGTATGAAATATGTAGTATCGTATCTAAGCTTATTTCCCTTATTGAGGCAACCCCGCTTTACAGTGTCCCATTTTTGCAGAGTCGTAAGTTTTTTTGCGTTTTCCATTACAAATACTTTTGGAACTACTATTTCAACAACATCAAGAAAACTCCATATAAGTTGATTGCGATAATCATTTGGTTGCATTCCCCCGCACGCAGAAAAACCTTGGGGATGTGGTCCACTAAATACAATGTCTACGATCCCGTGCATTTCGATAAATCTTTCAATCATTTGATTTGTATCGACAACTAGCGTATTTGCTGCAGGGTGATTAGCGCTATTTTGATAGACTAAGAGGTTGTCTTGCTAGACAAGATAAAGTGTGAATTTTTGTTGAATAGATTGTCCTTTTAATCCCCACTGTTTACTTTTAAGAGATAGATGACTCCGCAAATGTCTTATGCGGCGAAAGCTACAACCCCTCGCAATGATTTGTTTTTCCAACGCTTAACAGTATGACTGTTGAGAGCTTAGCAGCGTTTGGGATGTTTCTAAAACAACTCAAGTCACCGAGTAGCAGGTATTTAAAGTGAGGATATTGCATATTAGCAAAATTTAAGTTTGAAAGGTTAATAAATTTCGATTATAAAACGTTGCACAAAACGCTAATAGAGAACCGTAAAATATTACAAAAAGACAAAAGTTAATTTCAAGGATTTAAACAAAAAAATATCGCTTTGATTCATTTGTTATCATCTAAGAGACTTGTGACATCTTACCGATGTCAAGGTGTTCACTGTCGCATACGGATAGTAGCAAGCGTCACAGGCAAGCTATTATTTCACTAATTATACGGGGGATAAATGCTACAGTATCTGTAGGGAGCATGGAATATTCGTTAATTTCATTTGCGGCCATCATACCAGCACATCCAGCAATGTAAGCGCCTGCTGAAGCTGAAAGAACAGGTGGTGCTGTTTTCAGTGCGCAAAGACCAGCTATTAGACCACATAACACATCGCCACTCCCACCAACCGCCATACCAGGGCACCCCTTATTAACAAGATAAGCATATGATTCTTTTGAAGAAGACACCAGGGTTGAGCTGCCCTTTAGTAAGAGTGTGGCATTGGTGTTTTCGACAAAGTGCTGTACTGATTCTACAGGATTATTTAAAATATAATTTAAGTCATTGTCGGTAATCCGCGCAAATTCTCTGGGGTGTGGGGTTAATATAATAGTAGCATTTGAATGATTAATTAATTCAACGTGCCCGATGAGATTGTTGATTCCATCAGCATCAATTATTAATGTCCCATTAAAATGATTAAGTAAGTATGTCATTATATTGACTATATCGGATGAACGACCAAGCCCAGGACCAATGGCGATCACGTCATAACTTTCTATTATACTGTCCAAAAGTCGAGTGCTAAACTTAATATATCCGCATTTATCGGGTGCAGGCATAAATGTGCTTTGCAGGATATGCGGCAGAAGAGCGTCCTTTAGTGACTTGGGCGCAACAATAGTAGATATACCCGCTCCTGCAAATAAAGATGACAGACCAGCATTAACTAGCTTTATTGCGCCAGGATAATTAATTGAGCCACCAATTAAAGCTACTTTCCCATAACTGCTTTTATTTGTGAAGTTTTTCCGTTTTGGAAACAAAGAACTAATCATAGAGTGATTGACTAACAAACACGCATAACCAGCATGTGTATTAGCATAATCAACTCCGTTATCGATTAATCTCACCTCTCCCACAAAATCTTTAGCTGAGTTAATGAAGTGCCCTCTTTTATAACAACCTAATGCAAGTGTCAGGTTTGATATTACTGCTAAGTCAGTGATGCCAGTGTCCACACCGAGACCAGAATTTAAATCTATCGATACAATGAAAGTCCCCAAAGCATGTGCCTTGTTGATTTTCATGATTAGTTCTTGACATTGGAGTGTCATTTTAGTATCTAAATTTGCACCGAGAATGCAGTCCACAATTATTGAAAATTCATCTCCGCCAGAAAACTCTGCGAATTGTTTTCGCGATATGGGTTCTTCAAATTGCGAGTATGATGGCTCAAACTCAAAAAGTGTTACTGAATAATTGCTTTTAGACAAAAGCTGTGTGAGCATATATCCATACTCGGCAATTTCTGCGCCCCCACAAAAAACGGCAATCCTACCTTCCCATTTTACTGATCTAAATATGCCTTGTGTAGCGCGATTGATCCGCTCAGCAGGCAAAATATTAGATGCCAATTCGCATGATTTTATGTCACTTTGAGACAGTATAATTTGAGAATTAATCATCGGTTAATTTTAGTTCGGGGTTTTGATCAAGCCCCAAATTAAATGCAACTTTAAAAGCATCTTCGGTTGCATTTCCTATTCTACCAGGTTTTAGCGCGTCACCTATCAAAAACACATTAGCATTTCTTCCTCGCAATTGCTGAAATAAACTTGACTCAGGACGCATCCCAATAGCTAAAACCACATTATCTACATCTAGGTGCATTTTTTGATGTGTTTTTGAATCTTCTAAAACAACTCCAGTGTCATCGACAGCGCTTAAGCTTTTCCCTGTCAGAAATACCGCATTTTTTGCTTTTAGTTTTGGGAGCACGTCATCGACATGTTGCATCCAAACACCAGCAGCTATAGTATCAGCTTTCTCTACAACAGTGATAGCGTTATCCATTTTTGCTAATAGATATGCGGTTTCTAGTCCAGTTAACCCAGACCCAATTACTGCAATGCTCTTTTTTACAAAATACACACGGCTTTGATAGACATCGTGCGCTGTACAAACCGACATATGTGTTATCCCTTCTACGTCAGGGATTATCGGTTCGCTTCCCGTTGCAACTATTACAGCGTAGGGACGTTGGTCGTCTACTTCACTTGCTGTACAAGATTTATTTAATATGAATTTAACACCTTTCTTTTCTGCAGCAAATTTTAAATCATCAATGCACCATGCCAATTTAGATTTTTCAGGCGAGTTTGCTGCTATTGACACTTGACCGCCGACACGGTTTCTCTTTTCATAAACAACAACTCTAAAGCCACGTCTTGCTAGTATTTCGGCTGCCATTAATCCAGCGGGTCCTGCGCCGATAATTACCACTTTGCGGCCCGCACCATTTATTATCAATTTATGTTTTTCTCGACCCACAAATGGATTTATGGCACAGCGCCCAGATTTGCCTTGATACGCGTTATGTTGCATTGTCTCAAAGCAAAACAGACAATTAATGCATCTCTTGACAGTGTGTTCTTGAGCAGAATAAACCTTTTTTGTCCATTTAGGATCAGCGATATGCGGTCGGCCAAGCGATAATATATCCTGCGTTCCATTAATTAATTGTTCTTCAGCTTGAGCGACACTACGTATAAGGTTTGCTGCTATTACGGGGATCTTGACGCGCTCTTTTACGGCCTTTGCCATGTAGGCACGCCATCCTGGCTCAAACGATCCTGGCTCCAACCAATAATTAAATGTGTCGTACGCGGCACATGAAACATCGATAGCATCAATACCCGCAGCTTCAAGAGCTACGGCCATTTCAACACCTTCTTCTAGACCGTAACCCTTATTTGGCTCTCCAATTTGGTCATAGCATTCATCAACGCTTAGTCGAACGATGATTGGAAAATCACGGCACCTTTTACGAATCCCCTTGATTATATTAATAAGAAAGCGCATTCTATTTTCTAGTGCTTCACCGCCATATTCATCTTCGCGGTGGTTTGTATTAGGACTCAAAAATTGTTGAATAAGATATCCGTGTGCAGCATGCAAAACTATGCCATCGCAACCAGCCTTTTGTGCGCGTTCAGCTCCGTCAACGAACTGTGTGATAATTTGTTCAACTTCTTTTAGCGATAGAGCACGAATTTTTCCACCAGTAAAGTAGCTAGGTTCAACTTTAGAAGGCGCGACCGCAGCGGGAAGCCATTGTTTTTCTATCAACTTTTTACCGACGGTTGGCGCGAGTTTGTATAGAAGTCTTGTAAAATTTTCCAGAGACTTAGATAAACTGATGCAAATCGGAATTGTCCCGACCATAAGACCGATATTTTGGCGACCTGGATGATGCAACTGTACAAACAGTTTTGATCCATACTTATGAATTTTTTCGCAAAACTCGCGGAGTGGTCCAATTTGATAATCATGGCTTAACCCAGGTTGTGCAAATGCAGTAGCCCCAGTTTTGTCGTTTATACGTGTTATTTCCATGATTATTAAACCAGTTCCGCCCTTTGCCCGTGCCAAGTAATAATCGGCCATTTTAGGTGTGATTGTGCCATCAAATGTTCCCATTCCCATGTGCATAGGTGCCATCGCTATACGATTTTTTAGTTCACAACCACCAATGGCAATCGGCGAGAATAATAGTCTATTGTCCATATGTATCCTTTCGCAACTACTGTTTATAGGAGAGGAAATCAAACAACGTTACTCGAAACAAACATCAAAAATGGAAAGCATATCAAGAGTAAGGTTACTGTCAACCAGGTAAGTTTGTTGCGCTAGTGATATAATATATTATTTCTAACCAAATTGTCAATAATATTAGCAAAAGCATTTTTTATGCAACAAAGAAAGTTGATATTTTAGCACTACTTAGCAAAAATAATCATATTTAACAAATGAGTATGGAAACTTAAGTGTAGCGCGAGTTCTAAAAAATGCCGCATCTTAAAGTCTAATTTAACATAGTGGAAACCAAGATAGAATGAAAACGCTTTCAAATACGCTAGCGGGCATTTTTAGTAGATGTTTATTAAGGAAAAAGGAGTTGTGACTTATTGCAAGCTAAAACATCGAGATACTAATAAGGGGTATGAATACGCTCACTAATGAAGTGCTTTGTGAATATAATAACCCCAAATTCTGGGTTAAATAATAGTAGTAGTATGTATTTGATGATAGACTATAATCAAAACTAATGCTGGATTTAGCAATAAACATTGCTAGTTTTAGCGGTTGGAATTTATAGTAACATCAATTCTTTTGACAAGATGCACGTAATATGGTATATTAACAATGACAAATAGTTTCAATAGGTTTTTAAGCACAATTGCCTTCAATTAAGCGTATAAGTGTTGCTAAACAAACAAGTAATGGATTAACTCTGTTTATTTTCGGTTGTAATATTATTTTATAAGCGGTGTATTCAATTTAATTCATTATCAATAGAAACATTGTTGCTACGATGGAAGCGCAAAGCGTGCTGAAAAACAGTTAGATGACTGGCAGTGATGCTTAGAGTATTATTGCCCTAAAAACAGGCAAATTGCGCAAAACTAAAAAACAAGTTAAAATTCCGAGGTAAGTATGGTTTTCGAAAAAGTAAAAAAAGAAGTTGTTGAAATTCTTGCTGTTTCTCCCGATGCAGTAGCACTTGAAAGTGATTTCATCAATGACCTTGATGCGGATTCTCTCGATATAGCTCAAATGTTGTTAGCTATGGAAAATATATTTGGTGTCGAGTTCACTGAGACCGAAATTAATACAATAAAAACAGTTGGCGATGTTGTTAAATTTATTGAGGCAAATAAAAAGTTTTAGTTAAGCTTTACAAGGCGCTAAGTGCGATTTTTGATACTCAGGCGCGCTTTAAATGCTCTAAGACGCTGAGCACAGTTCTAGCTTAATAGTATTTATAATTGTACAAGCGGCACGTGTCGTTTATTGTAGCAATTTAATTTTGCATGGAATGATTATATGCAACAGATGCGTCATAATTATATTTAGAAAGCAGTTAACTATTAGATTTAATATATCCAAACAAACTACGGTGAGCTACACCGGAAGAGATGCCCATGGACGTATTGATAAGACCTAACGAAATCTTTAACGTTAGGCGCAAGCGGATGATTTGGGAAGGTTACTAAGTTGTTATCATCAACCACTAGATTTTGGTGACAAACGGTTATTAATAGCACACACGCACACATAATGCACTTTAAAGAAGGAGAGGTAAGGATACCTTCAGGTTGTGCCATATTAGGAGTGATAGATAAATCGCGCAAGCGATTTTCGGGCGAGGATATGATTCGCGCGATTACGGTCATGCACGAAAGAGGTAATGGTTTAGGTGGAGGTTTTGCGGGATACGGTATTTATCCAGAATACAAAGATTATTATGCGTTTCATGTTTTTTATGATGATGCTAGCATAAAAAAGCAATGCGAGTTATTCTTGGATGAACATTTTGACATCATTAACTTGTCAAAGATACCAACTAGGAAAATGTCGGAAATTAAGGATGAACCCCTAATATGGCGTTATTTTTTAGCACCACATCCAACAAAGCTAAAATCCTCACAATTAGATGAACGCGAGTTTGTCGCAAAAAGCGTTTTTAAAATAAATACAACAATTAAAGGTGCTTACGTATTTTCATCTGGTAAAAATATGGGTGTTTTTAAAGCTGTCGGATATCCCGAAGATGTTGGGCGGTTTTATAAACTAGAAGAATATGAAGGCTATTGTTTTACTGCGCATGGGCGATATCCAACGAATACCCCAGGTTGGTGGGGTGGCGCCCATCCATTCGCGCTACTAGATTATTCAGTAGTTCACAACGGAGAAATTTCATCATATGACGCAAACAGGCGTTGTATAGAGATGTACGGATATAAATGTACATTGTTGACAGATACCGAGGTAATAACTTATATCGTCGACTATTTGCATAGAAAAAAGGGATTGGACTTTAAAGAGATCGCGTCAGTTATTGCTGCACCGTTTTGGAATACAATTGTCAATTATCCAGATGAGGAACGCAAAAAATGCGAGTATTTGCGCAACGCGTTTGCTTCATTGTTAATAACAGGACCATTCTCAATTATTATTGGATGTCAAGATGGTATGGTCGCGCTTAATGATAGACTAAAACTGCGACCTATGGTCGTAGCAGAAAAAGGCGATAAAGTTTTTGTTTCTACAGAGGAATGTGCTATTAGGGTAATAGAACCCAATTTAGACAGGATCTGGGCACCCAAAGGCGGCGAAGCCGTTATAATCAAGTTGGAGGATGAAAGGTTATGAATTATATTTATCCTGAATATGAAGTCGTTCGCAATCATTCTCGATGCATAACTTGTCGCGCATGTGAGAATCAATGCGCAAACAACGTACACTCGTACGTAGAGTGCGAGAACAGAATGGAGTCCAATGATGATGCATGTGTAAACTGTCATCGATGCGTCACCATATGCCCTACACGCGCTTTAAAAATTGCCAAGACTGATCATGTCTTTAGAGAAAATGCAAATTGGACAGGGAAGACTATAAACGAAATATACAAGCAGGCTCAAAGTGGCGGCGTGCTGTTGTCGAGTATGGGAAACCCAGAGAATTATCCTGTATATTTTGATAAAATCCTTATAAACGCGTCACAAGTGACAAATCCATCTATAGATCCATTGCGCGAGCCTATGGAAACAAGAGTGTTTTTAGGGAGCAAATCACATGATATAGTGCGCGATGCCGCAGGCAAGATCGTCACGGAAACGACACCTCAACTTGATTTGTCTATACCAGTTATGTTTTCAGCGATGAGTTATGGATCTATAAGTTATAATGCACATGAAAGCTTAGCTAAAGCAGCACAAAAGTTAGGTATATATTACAACACTGGCGAGGGTGGACTACACGAAGACTTTTACAAATATAGTAAAAACACAATCGTGCAAGTTGCATCAGGTCGTTTTGGTGTGCATAAAGATTATCTCACAGCCGCCGCCGCAATTGAGATAAAGATGGGGCAAGGTGCAAAGCCTGGTATAGGTGGGCATTTGCCCGGAACCAAAATAATCGGTGACGTTAGTAGGACGCGCATGATTCCCGAAGGCAGTGACGCAATATCACCTGCTCCGCATCACGACATATATTCTATAGAGGATCTAAGGCAATTAGTGTTTTCACTAAAGGAAGCAACGGATTACAAGAAACCCGTTATAGTCAAAATTGCAGCTGTCCATAATGTGACAGCGATAGCAAGTGGTGTTGTAAGAAGTGGTGCTGACATGATCGCGATAGACGGGTTCCGTGGCGGTACAGGTGCAGCACCGACAAAAATACGTGATAACGTAGGTATACCGATAGAGCTTGCGCTCGCTTCCGTGGATAAAAGGCTGAGAGATGAAGGTATAAGGGACAAAGTGTCGTTGATTGTAGGAGGAAGTATACGGAGCAGTAGCGATATAGTTAAAGCCATTGCATTAGGTGCTGATTGTGTATATATTGGTTCAGCAGCACTAATAGCAATGGGATGTCATTTATGTAGAAATTGTCAAAGTGGTAAATGCAATTGGGGTATTGCAACACAGATGCCCGAGCTTGTCAAACGATTGAATCCAGCAATAGCATACCAACGACTCGTTAATCTGATCAGTGCATGGCGACATGAAATTAAAGAGATGATGGGTGGCATGGGAATAAATTCCATCGAGAGTCTAAAAGGGAATCGGCTTATGTTGAGAGGTGTTGGATTAAACGAGAAAGAATTGTCGATTCTTGGTATATATCACGCTGGTGAATAGTTAAGCACATTAAGGAATTTATCAAAATGAAGAGAGTATATGTAAATGAACAATGGTGTCTAGGATGCAGGTTATGTGAGTATCACTGCGCTTTTGCTAATTCAAAAGAAAGTGATATGGTTAAAGCCTTAAAAAATAAAAGGATAGCACCAAATATTCGTGTAGAAAGCAAAGGTAATATTAATTTTGCAGTTTCTTGCAGACATTGTGAAGATCCACTCTGTGTTAGAGGGTGTATCACTGGTGCATTACAAAAAATTGATGGACTAATAACAGTGGATAAGGAACGCTGTATACATTGCTACACCTGCATTGTCTGTTGCCCATATGGAGCAATAGCACCGTCGGACGATGGCGCTATTCAGAAATGCGAATTATGTATAAAAAACAATAATGGCACACCTGCATGTGTAAGAGGTTGTATTAATCAAGCGATCGTATACGAGGAGAGATAAGCATGAAATATGTGATTATCGGCAATTCTGCAGCTGCAGTAGGTGCTATAGAAGGAATTAGAAATATTGATGCAAATGGCGCAATCACAGTTATCTCTGATGAACCGTATCATACTTATTCGCGGCCATTAATATCGTACTATTTGCAAAATAAAACGAATAAAGAGCGAATGAGATATAGAGAGCACAATTTTTACGAAAAGAACAATTGTGTATCGTTGTTGGGGCGAAGTGTTACTAAGATCGATCCGAGCAAGAATGTCATCGTATTAGATAACGCAAAGAAAGAGCGTTATGATAAACTCCTATTGGCAACTGGTTCATCGCCAGTTATTCCGCCAATTAAAGGTCTTGAAAATGTTAAAGATAAATACACATTCACAAAATTTGATGACGCATTAGCAATTGAGAAAGCAGTAAACACAAGCAGTCGCGTCTTAATACTAGGAGCAGGTCTGATCGGTTTAA
>JAITLB010000099.1 GCA_031278175.1 Christensenellaceae bacterium | reverse complement strand
GTTTTTTCGTTAGTTTTCATAATGCACTTTATATTACATTTTTTTTTGAGATAATGCAAGAATTTAGTTTAATATATTTAAATAAAGTCGTATATTGCAAGAATTTAGATTAGAAAATACCACCATAAAATGAAATATATCATCGAGCAACTACAAAATTCATTAAATCTGAGTTTGGAATAAAGAGAGGTTGAGCAAAGTCGCTTTGCAATAATGCAGTCTCTTTTCCGCCACAAATGCAAAACTGAAGCAGCCCCAGTGTATAGTTTTTCGCGCGAAACTTAGTATTTATAGTCTTAATGGCAAGACTATACCAATTAATTTTTTTCATATAATCGATATAATTGCTTTCAAGGTATTATTTAAATTTCGTGTTAGAAAAGAGCATTTAAGTAAAAAATGAAAAATGCTAATAGCGAGTAAGTCTTATTACCAAATTGCTAATAACTCCTTTAATTTTAAGCTCGTGGTATATCTACTGCACAACATTTCCATATTAATAGTACAAATGCAGTTAAAGTGCCTTTTATAACTCTTACATGGTGTAGTAAATGATCAAACAGTAGGGCTATAGCAAATCATGAAATTACTAGGGTTGCATTAAGGTTGGCATTTCGAATTTTGGGTAGCTTTGAGCTAGTTTTTAAAAGTTATGCTTATCAAATTATATGGTGCTGCAGCATATTGAATTAATTGCATCTTAGAGTTAGTAAATGCATTAAAAACTTCGAAACAAAACGGGTTGATTTAAATGATGCAACTAAGACTGGGATCTGCATCAACCTCCAAACCTGATGGGACTATGCCTATTTTGATTTCTTCAAAGCAAGCGACACCTATCATTGAAGCGTTGTCGGTACAAAATCGTTTAGGCGGGAGTATTAATTTGAATTGGTTCTCCGCGCAAGAATGCTCTAAGGCTCTTCTTAGCTCACTATTAGCACCTACACCGCCCGCTAGAGCTACTGTGTTAATTCCAGTGCGCTTTGCCGCTTCAATAGTATTGCGAGTTAATATATTAGCAACCAACGCTTGGAAAGACGCAGCAACGTCTGCGGAGGCGAGTTCTTGTCCTTTTCGCTTAGCATTAGCAACAAGATTGATAACGGCTGTTTTAATACCACTGAATGAAAAATTAAGATGTTTCTCGCGCCTAAATGGATATGGCAATTTTTGATTAACTCTACCAGTCAGTGCGAGCTTTTCTATCTCAGGCCCACCTGGATATGGTAGATTTAATACTCTTGCGACCTTGTCAAAAGCTTCACCAGCTGCGTCATCGCAAGTTGACCCCAAACATTCGATTTTATTAAAGCTATCGACTTTAAGTATCTCGGTGTGTCCACCACTGGCTAAAAGTGTAATAAATGGTGGTTGCAAAGTAGGATCTATAATATAATTTGCAGCTATGTGACCTTTAATGTGATTGATGCAAACAAATGGAATGCCTCTAGCATATGCTAATGCCTTTGCATGACATAAGCCAACAAGTAGTGCGCCTAATAATCCAGGTCCTCTAGTTACAGCAATTACTGAAATATCATTCAAAGTCACATTAGCTTGAAGTAATGCTTCTTGTATTGTAGCTTCAATTTTGAGGGAATGATTGCGTGATGCAATTTCAGGTACTACACCACCATATTTTTTGTGTATATCTATCTGTGACTCAACGACATCGGATAGGACTGTTCTACCGCGTGTAACGGCTGCTGCAGTCTCATCACAGCTCGTTTCAATAGCAAGTATTAGATAGTCGTCTCTAGCGCGTAATTGATCGATTATAGTGCATGCAGTTTGATAATATTCCATAGTTTATACGCGTATAAAAGTAAGAACTGTGACGGACTTGGCACCATTCTCTTTGAGAACACGAGCGCATGCGTTTTCAGTTGCGCCAGAATTCAAGATGTCATCAATTACTAAAATAGACTTATCTTTTAATATGTCTGCATCGAATTCTGGAAGCATAGAGAACACACCATACACGTTTTCGTATCTAGATACTCTATCCTCTCCTGGTCGGAATTCTGGCACGTTTTTGGTTTTATACAGTGGTTGGATTTGCGGTATTCCCGTAGCTTTTACGAAAAATTTAGTAATGAGTTTTAAATGATCAAATCCGCGTGCGAGGTTTTGTCTTCTTGTTTGTGGAATGTATAGTACATAGTCGACTGTCACATTTGAAGTTCTAAAATAATTTGTCATGTGACGCGCTATGTATATATATAAATATGTCATGCCAGATCTCTTGTAATCATCTAACATTCTTTTAACAACACCCTTATTTTCGAATGGTGCTAATACTTCCTTGAATTCTGGTGGTGTTACTTTACAATCGGAACATGTGCTTTCATCGGACTCAATTATATATGCACCACAGTATTTGCAGTGTCTACCTTTTCTATATGGAAGATGGTTTTGGCATGCATCGCATATGGCGAGATGGCGTTGTGATTTGTCTCGCAATTCTTTACCACAATCAAGACAAACTAGACTTGGTGGAAATAATTCGTTGACAAAACCTTTACTTCCTTTTTCGATTAGCACTTTAGATTTTTCTAAACCTTTATTAGCTAGCCTCTTTATTTTGAGCACTATTTCGATCGTTTTGAATTGTCGTCCCATATTAGCTCCTTTAATAAGGTATACCGTTCATCATTTCGCACTTGGCGAACGACTCTCTCGATAATTGCCTTATTTCCGATTAATGCCACAGAGCGTTTTGCACGTGTGACTGCTGTGTATAGTATTTTTCTTGTAAAGAAAAACGTAGCCGAGCGTGGCACCAGTATGATTATTGCAGAAAATTCCGAGCCTTGGCTCTTGTGGATTGTCACAGCATATGCAAGCGACAATTGTAGCAAATCTATCTTATTATACCTGCATATTCGGCTTTCGTCAAATTGTACGCTTAATTCGTTCGCAGAATAATCAACTTCTATTATATATCCGATCTCACCGTTGAATATTCCGACACCTTTTTCGCCATTTGGCCGAACCCAATCGATATCATAGTTATTGACGGTCTGCATAACGCGATCGCCTTGCCTAAACACTGTATCGCCCGATTTAATGCCATATGTAATGTTTTCATCGGGGTTAGGGTTAAACCAGGACTGTAATAACTCATTAATTCGCTCTACACCGACTTCGCTTTTTTTAAGTGGTGAAAGAGTTTGGATATCGTCCGATTCATTTTCGCATTGTTTTGACAAATAAGTAAAACTTTCCAGTAGGGCGCGAGGGATTTCTTCATCGGTGTTGACATTAAAGAGCGCGAACTGCTTTTCAAGGTCATATGTTATAGGCATTATATTGTTGTTTATTCTATACGCATTTTCTATTATTAAACTACCCGACTCCTGCCTATAAATGTTACTAAGCTTGATGACAGATATGCTTTGACTGTCAATAATATCTGCTAAAATGTTTCCAGGAGATACGGATGGTAATTGGTCTTTGTCGCCGACCAAAATTAGTTTTGTGCCGTCTGGTAGCGCTTTTAGTAGTGCGTTGAATATAAAAGTGTCGACCATACTAATTTCATCAACTATAACAACATCAGCTTCGATTGGATTTGATTCGTTAAAATAAAAAGTTAATCCACCTATCGCTTTGTGTTGAAATTGCAAAAGTCTATGAATGGTCTTTGCCTCTTCGCCTGTAGTTTCGGCTAAGCGTTTAGAAGCTCTACCTGTAGGTGCTGTCAATAAAACTTTAAGATTTCGCTTTTTAAAGAG
>JAITLB010000041.1 GCA_031278175.1 Christensenellaceae bacterium | reverse complement strand
TCGCATTAAAGCTTTCCCATGCTTATTGACGTACCTTTCTATACTTTCCTCTGGCATTAAAAATGGAACTCGTGCTTCTAGTCTGCCTTCATTATATACAAGATCTATTTTCCTTCTGTTTGCCATCCTTTTTACTGTATATTCCATTAGCTTTTGTCTCCTTATGATCGATATGTGTATTTGACTGGCATTTCTTGCACCTATCTATTGTTTTGAAGAATAATAAAGATTTATGCCGCAGAGCATTGCATATGCCTAATTTGAAATTCTTCGTCCTGCATTTTGGTGAATACTTGAATTGAACAAAGCTATAGTTCATATGGTCACGCATTAAGCATTTACTAACAATTGCATGGTTCTTTGCATGTAGTAGCTTGTTATACTCATCTAGTGTCAAAATACTAGAAAAGCTTGCACCTAACCGCAACACTAGACAAAAGATCTAGATTTCTAAAACCCACGCGCCTGCATTCTCAATTGAAAATTAGAAATATAGAAGTTTTTCTAACCCATCTTGAAAGCATTTTGCAGTAGTACTAGAAAAAGTTTGACTTAAAATAAGATGCCAATTAGGCATTGATTCTAAATCATCACAAATTGCCTTTTTGTCTTAACTCCGTATCAATGCTTATATTTTACCATAATCGCCAGTTTAAAACAATAATAAAAGCACCTTAAAATGGCGCGTTGGTGCAAAGGTTACCCACTTATTATAATTTAACAAAAGGACCATTGTATAACAAAGCAAATTGTTCGACACTGTTCAAGTGGCGCAATACTTAATATTAAATATCTTTATGCAAGCGGTATTAATCAATGCCTCGCTACCTGTAGCAAAACGTCACGTCATTTGAATTTATGATTAATGCCGTTTAGCGCTATAGCAGTCTACATAAAAATATATGATGGAATATCTTTGGGGGGTATAGAAGGATAATTGAATGACAGACAGTTAAAAGCAGCACAACGCTTTATAACAGCTAAGGAAACTCCTGGTTTTATATTTGCCAGTATTGCAAATATTAAATTGATTTGTTATCACTGTCTGCAATTGCCCTAAAACTTTAAATTTCTTTTCTATTAAAAACATCTACTCCATCGCCTACTTGGCGCAAATAACAATCTTAATATCAACATTGATATGCTAAATTGTCAGATGATCGTGTGGAAGTGGTATCACCCATTACTAGGTAATGGGCACTTTGGCAGAGAAGTGATAGTTAAATATTTACTTAAAGCTAATAATGAAGAATATATTGACAGTGTTTGCAATAATGCAATATCATCACTATGTTAAAAATGTCATAATCACATCATGATCAGGCATCCCCTAATTAGTGCAAATATTACTATTAATTAAGGAGAACCCTTTGAAAAGCTAATTATGTTTGCCCGTTACTGTAGCAATATCTTGATAATTTCCAAATTGCATTAGCATTACCTAAATATGTAATATTTGCAAAACACTTCTACGCTATCCTTGAATAGTAGAACATTATTTGATATAATTTAGATGTTCGTATTGCTTAAAGCAAACATTGTATAGCTGGCGGCATATAATGCTTATACTTGTATAGTGCTGAAAAAAATGCCTGAATTGGTTAGTGCATCAAAAAACAAGAACAATGTTAGTCCAGCTCTAACCAAAGGAACACTATTGATACAAATGGGATCATGCATCCTTTTGTTGATATTCTATTCGGCACTATTATCGCAACGTCTCTACTATTCTATTAAATTTGCGCTGGTGCGCATTGGGTAGAGTGCGCATTGTGCGCTTAATCTATATCCTAGGTGAAGTAACTAATGAGATTACACACTAAAATTATTATTTCGTTGTGCATACTATGTTTATTATCCCTCATGTTTGCTGGATGTAATAATCCTGATGAAACCGAAACGACCGAGATTCAACGGGTGACTTTAGATTTTGTACAAACCTCCGAGATAGCACACTATGATATTCTTCTTTCGCCAGACATAAACTTCCGCGATATCGTGGTACCTGCTGTTTTTAATTTTGGTTGGCCAGCCGACTCGGATGTTTCTCTTGTTGCAATCAAGGGAACTCTAAATACCAAACAAATTAGGGTCACTATTAGTAGCACAAGTTTTAGGGCAGTAAATGAGACTGAAGAACAAGATAACTTGTTTGCCACTGTTCAAGCGGAGCAATATTTAATTTTGAATATTTTTATGCGGATGGAGTTAATCGATGATTCACCTCTCCTTGAGCAAAACATCACGTCATTTGTGTTTATAATTAATGGTGCTTTGCGAACTATACCAGTAGATATAAAAATATATGATAGAAGATCATTTGGTGTGTATAGAAGTATCAATGACGTGCCACAAGAGGATGCTACGACTGAGTTCATAACAGTTAAAAAAGCAAATCTATCATTCACATTTGATACCAACGCTGCTGTAAATGTTAAATCCCTTTCTTATCCTGACGTACAATTGCTTAATAATTTTAAGGCATTTTCAATGAAAGACTCCTACACTTACGACACCGAACTTAGTGTAGATAGCAATCTTAACATAAATGTTGATATTAAAAGAGGTCAATCCTTTAAAGGCGAATGGGATCACCCATTACTAGGGTATGGGTACTTTGGTAAAGAAGTGATAGTAACCTATCTTCTTAGAGCAGATAATAAAGAATATATTGAAACATACTTTGCAATAAGGCAGTATCATCACTACGTAAAAAGCGTCATAATCACATCATGATAGACTTCTACTATAAACACAAATTTCACCGCTAAAAAGACATGGTACTAGAATAGTCAACGCAAAACGCTAAAAACAAATGTAGAAAGGCATTGTGCGGGTACATTGATACAGTCCCCGATCGCGCAAGAAAGAGCGCATTTAAGTCTACTTAATTACACTATCTAATATCGATACACCTCTACTAGAAAATGGTAGAGCGAATGTCAGATATTAATATACTTTTGTTATTACAAGCATTACAGATTATTGAAGCATCGCGGTAAGTCTTGAAAGTAATTATTTAACTACTAGAATAACAATATATAATGTCGAAGGATATCTATGACTATTAATGCTAAACTTGAAATTGTACGCGGTAGTTGTATTTTGTCGCAGACTATTATTTGTTAATCAATGGATCTTATGTGGTATTCTAATTGTCTGTGCCTCCCAAATGCCTGTTATTCTTTGAATAGCATGCATTCTTGTTGGCAAGATGATACCAAATGTCTAAATTAGGCATCTAGTATTTTCTACTTTGATGAGAGTGAGCAATGTCTAATTCCGTTTGCGTTTAACTCGTCTTTATTCTAACAATTATTGTGAGTGCTTGTCAATTACTGTGCATTTTTCCCAAAGAATTTAATTTATAATTTACACATAAATTTTATACATGGCTTTATAGATGCAAAACCTTTTACATTAAGCAGAATTTATGCTAAAATGCAATCGATTATATTGAGGCGAGAATCATGAAGCATTTATCTACAAAAAAATGTTTAAGACAATGTTTAATACTTTTCGGATTATTCCTGTTTATGTTTTTGATTGGGATAGTTTTTGGTTCAATACAAAATGCAGTTTTAATGGGCTTTATAATTGACTTAATTTTCGGCTCGGTTTTTTTTCTAATTCCCGCTTCTTACTATCTTACAATAGCAATAAATGCGGCAAAGAAAAACAAGCTATACAATGAAGTGTACCCCGTTTGGTAGACAATTTTGAATTCCGATTGGAATTTGGATTTACAAGAGTAATTATTTGTGTTATACTTTTCTTGCTTTACTTATACACAGGATAGGGCAACGCAGAGGTGCGAACTGAGCGGTGTATAACGTTTGCGGGGAAGGCGGTGCATATGCTCCGTCTTTTTCTTTGCCGAGAGTACTGCCTTCCTTGGAAAAAAAGGTTCTATGTTCAGACGCGATAACCTTGCATAGAGTTCGGAAATTCGTTGCGAATTTAGACTTATATCATGTTCAATATAATTAAATCTTTTCCAAAATTCAATATCAGCTGGCACACCCGATTTGTTAAACACGAAAGACGCTGCCACTGCTAATATGTCATCGCAATCTTTGGGATCCAGTGCTTTTAAATCTTCTTTTAAATTTACTGCTTTTGCTATCTCTGAGACGACATAATTCGCACCAAAAAGAGTAGGCTACTCGACAGGTGTGTCTTTTTTGTGCCAATCGCGATTTTTAACTATCTCACCAGTAATTTTGTCGACATGCCCAATTAGTGTTCTGCGACTATATTGTGACCGCTTAGTTTCATGATCATAATAACAAACAGCTTCATACACGTAGACAGTTTTTGACTTCGGATTTGTGTAATAAGTGTAATATGGTTCGCCCATAAATAG
>JAITLB010000003.1 GCA_031278175.1 Christensenellaceae bacterium | reverse complement strand
TTACTCAAGCAAAGGTAAACATAATTTGAGATTTTCATCTTTCAAAAGCGCTAATAAATGGTGTCGTTTTAGATTTATAATTTCCAAATGAGAATTTTGCTAATTCTATACTTGCAAACATAAATGTTGCATTTTTATTTTGCTATTCAAATTTATCCATTACGTGCTTTGAACATGAATTTGCTTTGACAGTTAACGCGTTAATTATCGTCTAGTGAAACTAAAAAGCATTTCAAATATTTTCTGGTGAATGCAAAAACTTTTATGAAATGTGACCTCATGCGCTTTATCCATTTATGTATTCTTTATCTCAATGCTAGTGATAGATCCATGTATTTAGATGAACTCTGAGCCTTGCTTTATTTGCGATTTGAACTTATTGTTTGCGTCTGAATTATGCAAACAGTTCATTCAAGTAAGAGTTCTTCAAGTTTTGTAATTTACCCAGACAGCATTGTTGAGTTGTGATGAGATTATCTAATGTTGCGAACAAATGACCTATTTTACGTTGTTCATCGAGAGAAGGAATAAAAATAGGCATGAGTAATAATTGTTTGCCTAATATTTCTGGGAATGTAGTGCTAGATGCAGTAGATTCGGCGAATTTGATTAAATCATTTTTGCGCGAGAAAATGAAATATGGATCCAGGCAATTGTCATGTACAACGATTGATTGAAATCCCTGGTTTGTGGCACCCGACTTAGCAAGGATTGCCATGTTTCCAAGCCCCGCACCAACAGATGCAAACAGCACTGTGCCCACGGGAAGAATTTTAGTTGCACTTTCTTTCAAACCTAATTGAGTAATCTTCTTTTTGCTCTCATATAAATAAATTTGGTCTCTAATGTCAGATTGAGCAAACCAATTAATGTCTCCATCCCAATAATTTTGAACATTTGTTCTAGGAGTGCCACCACCAACAATATCACAAATTGTACCGAGTCTTTGGTTTTTCCAGAAGTCACTAAATCCACAAAATCTTCGTTTTGGTTTGTTTTCTCCGTTAGCGGGAAACATCGCGAATAAATAGGCTTCTTTAAGTAGTAGCATCTTCTCCAAATTGCGTTGTTGCGCGGTGATCAGCTCGTCTAGAGTCTTGAAAAATTGCCCAATTTTGATTTGCAAATTGATATCTACGGGAACTCTTACTTCTATATTGCGGAGCGCGTTAGGACTAATTGCAGGATAACATGAACCTGCGCAATTATCAACGACCACCTTTACAAATCGATCATTTTGAAGCAGACTAAAAAGGAAATAACTATCAATGCTGGGACGCAGTTGAACATAACCAGTCGAAAATACGTAATTGCTGTATGGTAAATTATACAGGTAGTTGTTTTTTTGATGCGGGACCACCGTAGCATAGAAAATATCTCCTGGTCTAGCTAATCGCTGAGCACGTGATGGCGCGCTCTCCCTTTTCTCGGTGCGATGAGAAAGCATGGTTATGCCTTTGACGCTAGCTAAATCCACGTATTCAAATTCGCTGGGTACAGTGGTCTTGGGGTTGAATTCAGCAATATCCCCCAGTTTTTGCTGTTTCCAGACAGTGGCATTATCAAGTTGCTTGAAGCATTTAAGTGGTGCTATCAAAGACATTTCATACATATAAAATACCACGTATATCGAATATAGTATCAATTTTTTTGAAAAATACTACTTTGCAGGTTATTTTCGTTATGTTGTTTGTTAAATTATATAAGATAGAATCAAGCATATAATAGTTGATTTTCCTCACTTAAGATTGAGTTTTTACATTTAATGGTCATAGCACGTATTTGCTTCACGTCCATATTTCACAAAAGCATTTTAAGGTATATTCGTGTTGAGTTAACATGCAGAACTTCTTTTTTATTCAAAGCACGCTCGTGCTTTGATTGTGCATTGTACTTTGAAATGTGCTTTGCTTGTTTTTGAATCAAACGAATAGTCATCGACACCAGGTTATGCTAAGTGCTTGAGCAAACAGAAAACAATAATTTAAATTTAGTGGACATATTCGCAATTAGGATTTAAACGCATTACTAATAGCAAACGAGTAAAAAGATTGCCACTAACTTTTATTCGTATTGTCGCATTGTACTGTTCCAGACATCTATGCGCGAAAGACCAGTAGCTTATTATATCATGTTATTTAAGCTTTGGTAAATAATATTTTGCACTTTACAATTTATAAAAGGGTTTTCTTTCAAAAAAGATGAGTTAAGCATCGTGTATGGAGTACTTGCATTTTCAACAAACAAGTAGATTTTGAAGGTTCGGATAATAAATCATCATAAATTGTTGTAGCAAATCGAGGCATTTCAGCAAGTTTAGATATGCTAGGCATTTATTATATTGTTTAACCAGGTAAATGCTATTTGTATTTTTGTCTATATATGACAGTTGTAGGCAAACAACTATCAATGTCGCATTTGTTAGCTTTAGATTTGCAAGTTGTAAATATCGATAGACCGTATTATTGTAATTAATAAGACTTGCAGAGCAAAAATAATAAATTACTACCTATCTGTTTGATAAATCCTCCATAACAATTTGTGTTCAAAGAATCCAATAAAATTTTACTTGATGTAAAGATTTAGGTTATCTTCAGAGAATTATACCTAATGCGCGTACACTTACCACATGTAATTATTTATTGTTTGAAAATGTATTTCACTATTTTGCATTAAATATTTAAGCGCATCTAAATTTCAGCAGAACACTTCATTTAAGTAAGCTTCTTTCAAATTGTGCAACTTCTCAAGTTTGTACTGCTGAAAAGCAATAAGAGAGTCGAGTGATTGAAAGAATGCACCAATTTTTAATTGCTCGTCAAGGCTTGGAATATTCACATTAAACTCCATTGCAAAAGTTTTTACAACATGAGGAATATTAGGAATCCTGTATGAGTTGAAAATCATTTGCTGATTACACTTTAGAAATTGATATAGAAATTTACCAGACTCCTTTGGTTTATATGCTTTAAGCGTTGATCCTAATGCGCCTGTTAACCCCTGATAAACAGTTCCTGCTGCTGATCCGTCCCATAAAACTAAGATATCATCACACTCAACATCTATCGCTGCGTCTACATAAGAAATAGGACCACCATTCAAATAGGAGGCATCAAGATATACTGATTTAGTTCCAACCATTCCTGCTTGGGCCGTGCCTTTGTGTTCGGAGAGAATGACATCTTGCAAAATACGCTGTCTCCACACATCTGTGAATCCACAGAATCGGCGTTTTGGTTTATTTTTTTCGTTAGTGGGAAACATCTCGCATAAATAAGCTTTTTTAAGTAGTAGTATCTTTTCAAGTTTGCGCTGTTGCACGGTGATCAGCTCGTCTAGAGCCTTGAATAATTGCCCAATTTTGATTTGTAAATTGATATCTACGGGAACTCTTACTTCGATATTGCCGAGCACATTAGGATTAATTGTAGGATAGCATGAACCTGTGCACCTATCAACGACTAGTTTTACAAATCGATCATTTTGAAGCAAACTAAATAGGAAATAACTATCAACACTTGGGCGCAGTTGGGCATAACCAGTCGAAAATACGTAATTGTTGTATGGTAAATTATATAGGTAGTTGTTTTTTTGATATGGGCGCACTACTTGATAAAATATGTCACCTTGTCTAGCTAATCTTTGGGCAGAAGCGGGGGCACTCTCTTTTTTTTCACTGCGATGAGAAAGCATAGTTATGCCTGTGACGCTAGCTAAATCTACGTACTCAAATTCGCTGGGCACTGTGGTCTTTGGGTTGAATTCAGCAATATCACCCAGTTTTTGCTGTTTCCAGACAGTAGCATTATCAAGTTGCTTGAAGTGCCTTTTGGGTGCTGTCAAAGACATTTCATACATACAAAATACCACCTTGTATATCGAATATAGTATCAATTTTTTTTAGAAGTGATACTACTTTGCAGGTTGTTTTCGTTATGTGGTTTGTTAGATTATGTAAGACAGAATCATGCATATGTTAGTTGATTTTCCTCACTCAGATTGAGTTTTTACATTTAATGGTTACATGTACATTCAAATATTAGCAGAGCATTTCATTTAAGTAAGCTCTCTTCAAATTATACAACTTCTCAAGCTTGTACTGCTGAAAATTGATGAGAGATTCGAGCGATTGAGAAAATGCACCAATTTTTAGTTGTTCCTCTAAACATGGAATATTCACTTTAAACTCCATCGCAAAACTTTTTTCAACGTGAGGAATATTGGGAATTCTGTACGAGTTGAAAATCATTTGTTGTTTATGTTTTAGAAATTGATATAGAAATCTGCCAGATTCCTTTGGTTTATATGCTTTAAGTGTTGATCCTAGTGCACCTTCAAATCCATGATAAACAGTTCCCGCTTGCGCCCCGTCCCACAAAATTAAAACATCATCGCACTCAACATCTACTGGAGAGTCTACATAAGAAATATTTCCGCCGTTCAAATAACAGGTCTCAAGATATGTTGATTTAGTCCCAGACATTTCAGCGTGTGCTTTACCTTTGATCTCATCATCGATGACATCTTTCAAGATGCATTGTTTCCATGTATCAGAAAACCCAGGGAATCGACGTTCGGGGTTGCTTTCACCATCGGATGGAAACATGTCAGCTGAATATGCTTTTTCAAGTTTTTTAAGCTTTTCTAAATTCTCACGTTGGCATGCAATCCGAATATCTAGTTCTTTAAAAAAGCAACCAATTTTGAACTGTTCACTGAGATCTGCGGGAACTCTAACTTCAATATCATGTAGATCTAGCGCGTTAATTGCAGGGTAACATGTACCGGAACATTTATCAACCACCACATTTACAAATTGATCACTTTGAAGAAGACTGAACAAAAAATAGTTATCGACAAATGGTCGCATTTGAGTATATCCAGTTGAGAATACGTAATTGTCATATGGTAAATCGTATATGTAAGTATTTTTTTGATATGGTGCCACTGTTTGGTAAAAAATATCTCCTCGGCATGCTAACCGTTTTGCACGTGAGGGTGCGCTACTCTTGCTTTCTGTGCGATGAGAAAGCATAGTTGTACCCGTGACACTCGCTAAATCAATGTATTCAAAACTATCAGGTAGTGACGATTTAGGATTGAGCGTAGCAATTTCACTAAGTTTGTATTGTCTCCAATTGTCAGTGTATCCAGCAAATCGAATTTGTGGATTATTACTTGCTACTTTATTCATTCATAAATACCACTAACTCACTCTTCAAAACTTCAAAGGTTTTTTCCAAATCACAAATTTCAGCTTCAATTGAGGTGAGTGTGCTTTTATAGCGGTTTGTCAACATTTCTAAAGTTTCCAACTCTTTTTTAAGTGGTGCTGCGATCAAGTTTGTCATGCTAGCTGTTAGATTTTCAAACCATTTTTCAAATACAAGTGCATCTATTTCTTGATTAGTCAAAACTGAAATTCTATTGTAGATGAGTTCTCTTATAGTTGCTTCCTCTGTTTTGATAGCTTTATTTATATTCGCTTTTTCAGTCATTAGGGCATCAATTTTCATAAGAATATTGTACTTAAAACTGTCTCTAGTTGTTACTTTGATTTCAGCTTTGACTTTAGCACCCTCAAACGCGTCTTGTGGGTCACCTTCCTCGTTTTTCTTTAAAACATCATATAATGCTTCGTTTTCCTTACTATCTTCAATTTTTGTGGTCTCAACTAATTCGCTCAAATCGTTGTCGATTTCAGCAACGCGCGTTTTCTTATATTCTATAGCATTTAATTCATCAGCGAATAAGCGTTTGGCGATTAACTCATTTGACACAATCGCGCCAACCCACCCTTCCTGGTTTTTGTTTTTGGACACCATGTTTTTTTCACGTAAGCGCCCCGCCTCGTAGAATCCGAGAGATGAAATCAATTCAGCATCGTGCATTAATGTGTCTTTCCAGATTTCTGCAATGCACTGATATCCCGCGTAAATATCAACAAGGTCAAATTCAGCTAGTAATGCTTTAATATCTACTAACATTTGTTCTTTTAAACTTGTTAAGTTAGTATCTTTATTAATTTTGCGGAGTTCGTCCCAATATTTTTTAATATACTTTTCTGTCTTTTCTTGAATAGCTGAAGTTATAAGCTGAATTCGTTGGTCTAATAAAACTCTTTGTTTTAATTCTTCAATCGATTGATTCAGCTCGACATACCCGTCTCGGATCTGATTAAGTGACGAATCAAGTATATCCTTTACAGTAGAATTTAATATTTGCAAGTCTTTGATATTCTCTATTGGAATTCCACCAAACAAATGAGCATCAACATTATGTGGAATTTCGTCATCGATAGTTTTAACGTATCTAGGAATGTTCAAGTTATAATTGTTATTAAGCAACTCCTCTTTTGTTGCTAAGTGACTGTACCCAGGTAATTCTTTTTTATTGATGTAAGTGTCAACAATTTTCGCAATATCTTTTTCTTGAAGGATATTTTGTTTACCTACTTTTATATAGTTGCGTGATGAATCAATAATTAGCACAGGATCTGTTGCGGATCGATTTTTCTTTAAAATTATAATGCAAACAGCAATACTAGTATTAGTAAAAAGATTATTGGGCAAACCGATCACAGCTTCAATAAAATTTTTATCGAGTAAACGTTGTCGTATTTCACCCTCAGATGAGCCACGGAAGAGAACACCATGTGGCAATACAATTGCCATGGTCCCATTATGCCCTAAATGATACAGACCATGGAGTAAGAAAGAAAAGTCACCTTTAGAATCCGGTGGCAGAGTTCCAGCAATTTCAAAACGCGGATCGCTAACTTTTAAACCAGTTTTATTCCAGTTTTTAACTGAATAAGGTGGATTCATGACCACACTATCAAATTGCATGCCTTCGTCTGGATGCTCTGGATCTTCTGGCCAATCTTTTGCTAGTGTATCAGCATTTCTAATTGTCATATACTCTGGTCTGATTCCATGGAGGATCAAATTCATGCGTGTTAAGTTATAAGTAGCTGTATTTTTCTCCTGTCCATAGTAGTTTAAGATCTTTTGCCTTTCTATGGCTAGATGTTTTTTCACCGTTAGTAATAGTGAGCCAGATCCAACCGTTGGGTCATAGATAGATTTAATATTACTGGACTTGACTACAATTTGTGCCATAACTTCACTCACTTGACGTGGTGTGTAGAATTCTCCAGCTTTTTTTCCTGACTCCATGGCGAATTGTCCGATAAGATATTCATATGCATCTCCCAATACATCGCCTTTTTGGAGTGCTATCATGTCCAAATCTTCAAACAAGCGTATAAGAGCTTTAATGTTCTTGCTACGCTCATTGAGATTGCTCCCGAGTGCAGTATCGCTTAAATCCAGTGTTGAGTTCGCGAATAGACCTTGAAAGTCACTTGAATCATTTTTAACAGCAATTGACCGTTCAAAATTGTTGAGGCTATCTGTAACTTTTTGAACCTCGAAATTTCCTGAATTGATATCTCTAATCCAAGTTTGGTAGAGGTATGCTGGCAAAACATGATAACCAAGTATGGCTTGAATCATGTTCTTGAGTTCATCGCCATATTCTTCATATGCTTTTGCATACTCATCTAATATATCATCATCTTCTTTTAAGTCAGTAGCATTTCTAAAAGTTTCTAAAGTCTTATCGCTTAAAAACTTATAGAACATCAGACCAAGCATATAGTCCTTGTATCGGCTTGCATCCATTGACCCACGCAATTCGGTTGCCCCTTCCCATAATCGTCGATTAATTTCTTCAGAAGTTAACATGTTATATTTCTCCACGTTGTTTTAATATAAAGTCTTCTCAGCTCGAGAATTAACACTTGAAATCAAAAACGCTTATACTAGAGTTTAGTATAGGCTTTTTAGGCATTCGTTTAGAACACAGTATTAAAATGCTAATTGTCACTAACCCAGTTATGTATACTTTCTTGAACAAGCAAACAGATTTCAGAGATTAATATAAGGAGTTATATTAAAGTAATCCGATAAATACTCTTGATGTTAGACGTATAAAAAGACATGTGCTTTATTATATCATGTTATTTAATCTATGGTAAATAGTATTTATCATTTTTATATTTAATTAAGCAAAATAGTTGTAATAAGTTATGGTAAAAACAGCTTTAAGGAGTTCTACGAGTTGAATTATTAAATATGCTACTTACAGATCAGTTTCAAAATAATCGGGTTTTAGCGTTGCGCTTTGCTTTGATTTTATACTAACATCTCATTTAGGTAAGACTGTTTGATTCTCTGCAATTTTTCCAGATTGCTTTGCTGAATCGTGATGTTATTATCTAATGACTGAAACAATTTGCCTATTTTGTGTTGCTCATCAAGTGAGGGGACACGAATAGGCATAACTTCCATTTGCTTTCCTGTGACTTGTGGAAATGTAGTAGCTGTTGCTATAGTTTTGGTATATTGTTTCAGTTCTTCTTTACGTGAGAAAATGAAATATGAATCTAAGTAATTATCATGTGGTGTGATTGATTGAAAGCCTTGGTTTGTAGTGCCCGATTTAGCAAGAATTGCCATGTTTCCAAGCCCCGCACCAACGGATGCAAACAGCACTGTACCTACGGGAAGAATTTTTGCTGCACTTTCTTTCAAGCCCAATTGTGTAATCTTCTTTTTGCTCTCATATAAATAAATTTGGGATCTAATGTCTGATTGAACAAACCAATTAATGTCTCCATCCCAATAATGTTGAACATTTGTTCTAGGAGTACCACCACAAATAATATCCGCTACATCCCCTAATTTTTGTTCTTTCCAAGCGTCTGTGAATCCAGCAAATCTGCGTTTAGGGTTGCACTCCCCACTAACAGGAAACATCTCACATAAATAGGCTTTTTTTAGTGCTACAAATTTGTCTAGCTTGCTTTGTTGCACGGATATGAGTTTATCTATTTTCTCTAAAAAGCGTCCTATCTTGATTTGCTCATTGATGTTTTGAGGTGCACTCACTTCAATATTGCGCAGATTCCTAGGATTAATTACAGGGTAGCATGAACCTGTACAACGGTCAATGACTACATTTAGAAACTGATCATTTTGAAGCAAGTTAAACAAAAAATAACTATCGATATTTGGACGTATTTGGGCATATCCATTCGAAAATACGTAATTATCATATGGCAAATTATATAAGTAGTTGTTCCTCTGATAAGGCCGCACTAGTTGATAAAAGATATCACCTGAACTAGCTAATAGTCGTGCTGATTTAGGCGCTAGCGCTTTTTCCACAGTGCGATGAGATAGGATGCTTGTGCCAGTGACGCTTGTCAAATCAATGTATTCAAATTTATCTGGCAATATTGATTGGGGATTAAACGTAGCAATGTCTTCCAATTTTTGCTGTTTCCAACCAGTAGCATTTTTAAATTGTTTGAAGCGTCTTTTGGGCGTTCTAAAATTACTTTTATGCATGCATAGTACCACCAATTTGTTCGTTGATGATATAGGGCACAGTGGAGGGCATGCTTAAACCAGTGTTCAAAAAGCTCACGGAATTTTTTAGCAAACTGTGCCGTTCATGCTTGAGTGGCAGAGGACGAGACAAAACACTCCAATTGTTTGCATAAACGGGATGCAACAGTAGTGACCGAGTTAGAGATTGACAGGCAGACTTTGCGCGTGCCTTGCGGTTTCTATGAGATGGATTATTAATCATCGTCTAATACAACCAATTCACTCTTTAAGCGCTCAAACTCTTCTTCTAATTCATGAATTTCAGCATCAAGTGCTGCTAGAGTTTTTGCGTAGCGATTCTTGAGCATTTCAATAGTTGCTAATTCTTTTTTTAGTGGCACTTCTAGCAGGTTTATCATACTATTAACTGTATTTCCGAACCACTTTTCAAATACAAGAGAATCGATTTCCTCATTAGTCAATACCGCGATCCTATTGTATATAGTCTCTTGCAGGGAATGCTCCGCTATTCTTATAGCTTTGTTTATATGCGTTTTTTCGGACATCAAGGCATCGACTTTTTTAAGCATGTCATGTTTAAAACTATCAGCCTTAGTGATCTTCAGTTCTGATTTGACTTTGCTACTTTCAAATATGTCTTGTGCTTCATCGTCCTCATTCTTTTTTAATACTTCATATAAAGCTTCGTACTCTTTGCTATCTTCGTCTTTGGCAGCTTCAACTAAATCACTCAACTCATTTTCAATTTGGACGATGCGCACTTTTTTATCTTCTATATCATTTAATTCAGTGGCATATAGACGTTTGGCTATTATTTCATTTGGCACAATTGCACCAACCCAATTCTCTTGAATTTTTTCTTTGCTTTTACCTTTTACATGCATATTTCGCTCACGAGTTCTTGCTGCCTCATAGAACCCAAATGTTGCGATCAGTTCAGCATCGTGCGACAAAGTTTCTTTCCATATTTCTGCGATCAATTGATAACCCGCATAAATGTCGACAAACTCAAATTCTGTAAGCAACACTTTAATATCTGTGAGCATTTGTTCTTTTAAGCTCGTCAAATTAGTCTCTTTATTAATCCCTTTAAGTGTGTCCCAATATCTTTTTATGTAATTTTCTGTCTTAGCTTTAATATCTGCTGTTTTGAGCAGTATGTGTTCGTTAGATAATACGCTTTTTGTCAGTTCAGGGATAGATTGGTTTAGCTCAACATAACCCTTTCTAATCCGCGTAAATGCCGAATCTAGTACTTCCTTAGCGGTAGAATTTAATATTTTCAAAGTAGCGATATTCTTGATCGGTATTCCGCCTAGCAAATGCGCATCGACATCATGTGGGATTTCATCGTCTATTGCTTTAACGTATCTAGGAATGTTGAGGTTATAATCATTGCTAATTAAATCCTCTTTTGTTGCTAAGTGACTGTAACCTGGTATCTCTTTTTTGTCGGTATAGGTGTCGACAATTTTTGCAATATCTTTCTCTTGGAGAAAATTTTGTTTGCCATTTTTTGCGTAGTTGCGTGACGAGTCTATAATTAATACAGGATCAGTCGCCGCACGATTTTTCTTTAAAATGATAACACAAACTGCAATACAAGTATTGGTAAATAGGTTGCTAGGCAAACCTATAACAGCGTCAATTAAGTTTTTGCTAAGCAGTCGTTGTCTGATTTCACCCTCGGAAGAACCACGGAAAAGAACACCATGAGGCAGTACAATTGCCATTGTGCCGTTATGGCTTAGGTGATATAGTCCATGTAGCAAAAAAGCAAAGTCGCCTTTTGAATCTGGTGGCAAAGTCCCAGCAATTTCAAAACGTGGATCACTAACTTTCAAACCTATTTTATTCCAGTTTTTTACGGAGTAAGGAGGATTCATGACAACACTATCAAATTGTACGGCTTGATTAGGGCGTTTGGGATCTTCGGGCCAGTCTTGTCCTAGGGTGTCAGAATTTCTAATCGTCATCTTATCAGGTCTAATACCATGTAGCAATAAATTCATGCGTGTCAAGTTGTATGTAGCAGTATTTTTTTCTTGACCGTAGTAGTCTAACCCCATTTGTTGAGCTGGTGCTAGATGTTTTTTCACTGTAAGTAGCAAGGATCCCGAGCCAACCGTTGGGTCATAGATAGATTTGATATTGCCAGATTTAGCGACAATTTGTGCCATAACTTCACTTACTTGACGGGGTGTGTAGAATTCTCCAGCCTTTTTACCCGATTCCATAGCAAATTGACCGATGAGATATTCATATGCATCACCTAAGACATCGCCTTTTTGGAGTGCTATCATATCTAAATCTTCGAACAAACGAATGAGTGCTTTAATGTTCTTGCTACGTTCATTGAGATTGCTACCGAGTGCTGTATCGCTTAAATCTAGTGTTGAGTTTGCAAATAATCCTCTAAAATCATGAGAACTATTTTTAACAGCGATTGAGCGTTCAAAATTATTTAGACTGTCTGTAACCTTTTGAACTTCAAAATTACCTGAGTTGATATCTTTGATCCAGGATTGATAGAGGTACTCGGGCAACACATAATAGCCGAGTATTGTTTGGATCATGCCTTCTAGTTCAACACCATAGTGAGCGTGAGCTTTTGTGTATGCGTCTAGCAGGTTATCACTCTGTTCTAGATCAGTTGCTGATGCAAAAGTTTCTAATGTCTTATCACTCAAGAACTTATAAAACATCAGTCCGAGCATATAGTCCTTGTATCGGCTTGCATCCATTGAGCCACGAAGCTCTGTTGCGCCTTCCCATAATCGTTGATTAATTTCTTCAGAAGTTAACACGTATATTTCTCCACGTATAAATTTTAAAAGGTGTGAGGCAGTACAAAAATCAAAATCTACGACCTGGTCAAACTTTTAATTTGAAGCCGTCTAATTTGCCTATAAGCATTTACATCACTAACCTTAATCTAGCACGCCTGCCAGACAAGTTTGTATTTTAGTTTTTGTAAGACTGCCACAAATTACCAAGAGGGACTAGCATCTAACTCAACAAAAATACAACTGCTTTAATTATATCATGCAAAGTAAATATATGCATTAATAAAACTAAAAAAGATTTAATTTAGCATGAAAACTCTAAAATTAAAGCAATAAAGATAGACTGCATCATTTTCCGTGATGGTGTTAACCTTAGACAATCTCTCCTACTTGGGTGGTTATTTGTTCAAAACAGTAGACATTAGAGCATATCATTATCTTGCACATGATATGTTATTGACTATATTGCGTTTATGATGATATAATTTACAATGACTTAGCGTTGGTCGTCTATAATTGCCTCAGATTATAGAGGGTGGTATTGGTATTCTATACTTATGATTAAAGAATTGGATGCTTTTACGGCATGTCAATTTCAGGTTGTTGCAAGTTGATTCATATTTGCGAGTGTTTGATACCAAAACGCATGACCATACGCCGACACATAACGCTTTTTGACTTGCTAGTTTGAGATTAACTAGTTGAAGAGCACAAAAAACTCTAAAGCGCATCGAGGAAGCATGTTTAAATTATTTCGAAATCTTAAGCCGATGGCTGTATTATTAGTTCTTATAGTTGGACTAGTTGCAGGACAAGCTATAGCCGAGCTGTATTTGCCAGAAAAGATGTCAGAAATCATTGATAACGGTATTTATCTTGATTACGAACCACAATACAAAAGTTTAAAAATGGAAAAACCCGACAGTATCGAAGGTGTTGATAGCGAAAAGACACTGAAGGGTTATAATTCTGACGAAATACCCGTTTTTGAAATGAAAGATGGTTTTTCTACATTTGATCTTGCGAAATCGCTCGATGAAATTGAAGGTGGTACGCTAGATTCGCGCATAACTTTTAGGGACATTCCGATAAAGGATAGCAAAGAATTATTTGAGACTGTCATCTCACCATTTTTAGATGGATTAAAACCGTATCAGAAGAAAAACGCTAATTATGATCAAGACTATACACCACAAGAGCAGGAAATAATAAAGAGTGTAATAAACACATTAATCATATTCGATCCTAATGATACTAACACATTGCCCGTAGATGTCGATGATGATTCTAGTTATTTATCCGTTAATAAGTTGTTGGATAAAAGCGATGATGAAGATGATGACGCAATGAACGATGACACTAACCGTAAAATCATCACTGCGTGCATAATGAACATGAAACATAGTGAATACGGCAATCTTATGCCGATACCACTAGATGGACAAAACAACAGAATCCCGACAGATGCTTATGGTAGACCTCTAGAAAGCGGCAGGCTCATCTATATCTACGATGTAGATGATGATGGAAAGGAATATTACGATGTAAAAGACTCAGAAACTGGAAGAGCAGTTGCGATGCCAGATTATGAGGTAATAATGTGTACGAACTCGCTAGCGTATGCATATAAATATAGTGGGGCTAAGTGGGTTGAACACAGTTTAGGTATTACCGATGAAACGGCGCAAAAAAGAGCAAACACACATAATACAGCGATCTTAAGGGCAATACTTATAGATGGTAAAGGATTTTCTGATCTTGAAGAAGTTGAGCTTACTAAGAAGTTAGAGAGTATAGTAGATTATTACCATGATGATCTCATAGTTTTAGATCGACTACTAAATTCCAAAACCAAGAATAAAGCCAAAATAGTTAAACTAATCGACAAATATAATGAGCACAATGTCACAAGCTGGGATACATTCTGGATTAAGCTAGCAAACTACCTTAAATTGTCACCGACTGGCACAGCAAAAGCAAACGATGAAGTCGTTGAATTAGTGACTGCTAAGGAAACTCTGTTACCTGATGGCAATACAATCCAAACGCGAGATTTTAATTACATACTGACACGCGGTGGGTACATGCTATTATTGACAGTAGCTGCTTGCGTTGCCGCAATAATAGCGGCATTAATAAGCGCGCATGTCGCTGCAGAGTTCTCATCCAAGATAAGGCTAGACATCTTTGGGAAAGTAGAAACGTTTGCATTAAATGAATTCGATAAGTTTTCGACAGCAAGTCTCATTACACGCTCTACTAATGATATAAACCAGATACAGACAGTATTTCTATTAATTTTAAGAACGGCCCTCATAGCACCAGTGACAATAATAGGCGGTGTAATACTAGCAGGTCAAAAGAGTGCTGCGATGACGTTCAATTTGTTATACCCATTCCCGATTTTAGTAGTGGCCTCTATAGTCGCAGCAAAAGTTGTTTTCCCGTTATTTACGCTTATTCAAACTAAAGTTGATAGGTTGACGTTGATCATGCGCGAGGGAATAACGGGCATACGTGTTGTGCGCGCTTTCAATCAACAGGCGCGTGAGCGAGACAGATTCCAAGAAGTCAATGAGACATTGACAAGACTATCAATAAAGGTCAATCGTTATGTAGCGGTACTAGCACCTTTGATAGCTGTATGTATGAACTGTACAATGGTTGCAATTGTATGGACTGCTAGCAAGCAGATAGCAAACAATGAGGACATTAACGTAGGCGACATGATGGCCGTCATACAGTACATAACGCAAATCATGCTAGCGTTAGTAATGCTAGCGACAGTATTCGTAATGTTCCCTAGAGCTTCCGCATCGGCACAACGTATTAATCAAGTTATGGAAACCGACTTGTCGATTTTAGATCCTGAAAATCCCGAGAATCACTATCTTGAAGTTGGCACTGTCAAGTTTGAAAATGTTTGTTTTAAGTACGTCAAAGATGCCTCTAAGAATGTGCTAGCGGATATTTCATTTACTGCAGAGCGAGGCAAGGTCACGGCGATTGTGGGCGGGACGGGTAGTGGAAAGAGTTCCATAATCAATCTCATCCCTAGATTCTATGACATTGACTCGGGGCAAATATATATTGATGGTATTCCTATCAAAGACATACCACAAGAGGAGTTGCGAAGCAAAATAGGATTTGTGCCGCAACGCTCGATGTTGTTCTCTGGTACAATACGGTCTAACTTAGAATATGGCAAAGAAGATGCAACTGAAGATGATCTCTGGGAAGCTCTTGATATAGCCCAAAGCTCGGCATTTGTTAAAGATAAAGAAAACGGATTAGAAAGCCGAGTGGAGCAGGGCGGTCGCAATTTCAGCGGTGGACAAAAACAGCGGTTGTCGATAGCTCGTGCTATAATTAGAAAACCTGAGATCTTAATATTCGATGATAGTTTTTCTGCTCTAGACTTTAGAACTGATAAAAATTTACGAAAAGCACTTAAGCGCATTACTACCGACAGCGCTACGATAATAGTAGCTCAGCGCATAGGCACAATAATGGATGCAGATGACATTATAGTGCTCGATGATGGTGTTATTGTAGGCAAAGGTAAGCATGAACACCTTATAAAGAATTGCACACTATATCGAGATATTGCCTTATCTCAAATGAGCGAGGAGGAACTTGGGTTATGAGTGAATTCGACGACAAGCAATTAAAAGATTCTGGACAGGAAGCAAAAGGCTTTAACCTTGGTGGCGCTCTTGGTATCAGCAGTGGAACCGAAGCACTAGAACCCGTAGAGAAAGCAAAGAATTTCGGTGGCACAGTACTTAGACTAGTAAAATACCTAAGACCGCAACTTGGCTTGCTCTTGATGATGATTCTCTTAGCTGCAATAGGTGCATGGTTTTTGATCTGGGTGCCAGATATAATGAAGAAGGTAACTAATGCATTGGTAGAAAGCTTGCAATTCTTTACCGATATATCACCGTCAGGCAACAACAGGTTGTATACATATATTGCTCCTGTTTTATGGACATGCGCCGCTCTATATGTCTTAAATGCACTGTTCCAATTTGCAAGCGGCCTTATAGCTGCTACAATGAGCCAACGCGTAGTTAGACGCATGAGAATTGATGTCAAAGACAAGTTAGACAAAGTGGCATTAGCGTATTTTGATGCGACCCCGACTGGGGATATATTGTCACGTGTGACAAACGACATCGAGATGGTCTCAATCACGCTACAAGAGAGCATAAACCAGATTATAAGCGGTGTAATGACCGTAATAGGTGTGTTCATCATGATGATGAGAATTGACTGGTTGTTGTCTTTAATAGCGTTAATAAGCTTACCTATTTTGTTGGTAGCCAGCCGCATAATAATAAAGTTTTCGCAAGCAGAGTTTGCTAAACAGCAAAAACGAATAGGTGAATTGAATGGACACATTGAGGAAATGTATACGGGACATTCCATCATCAAGTTATACAATCAAGAAGAGGAGAGCCTTGAAAAGTATAAAGTGATTAACCACCAATTGAAACTCGCTACAAAAAAATCGCAATTCCTGGCTGGAATAATACTACCAACAATTAAATTCATCAACAACTTAGCTTATGTTGGCATATGCGTAGGCGGTGGTTTTAGAGCTGGACAAGGTGTCATAACAATAGGCGATATTCAAGCTTTACTACAATACACTAGAAATTTTGCGCAGCCCATAGAGCAGATTAGCAATATTGCTAATACTATTCAAACGGCGATGGCAGCAGCTGAGCGCGTCTTTGAAGTGTTCGATCTCGAAGAAATGACGAGCGAGGCTGACCTCTTAGAGGATGTTTCTAATATTACTGGCAAGATCAATATTGAACATTTAGCGTTCTCGTATGATAAAGCTAAAAAGCTGATCACAGACATGAATTTGCACGTAGAAGCTGGCGAGTCAATAGCGATAGTAGGTCCCACTGGTGCTGGTAAAACAACACTGGTCAATCTATTGATGCGATTCTATGATTTAGATGCGGGCACTGTTTATGTAGATGGCACTGACATGACCAAATACACGCGTGACGCGCTCAGAAGCTTATACGGCATGGTATTGCAAGACACATGGTTATTCAACGGCTCTGTCGCGGATAATATCGCATATGGCAATAAAAATGCAAGTAGAGAAGATATTATTCTAGCAGCTAAAAAAGCATACGCGCATCCGTTTATTGAAACGATGGAAAATGGTTATGATACTGTACTCAATGAGGATGCGAGCAATATAAGCCAAGGACAAAAGCAATTGCTGACAATAGCAAGAGCTATACTTAAGAATCCAAAGATAATTATTCTAGACGAAGCGACAAGCTCTGTCGACACTAGAACTGAAAAGTATATCCAAAGTGCTATGCTTGCGATGATGGAAGGCAAAACCAGCTTCGTTATAGCGCACAGATTATCAACGATCAAGAGTGCTGCTATCATCTTAGTCATGAATCATGGCGATGTTGTAGAGCAAGGCAATCACGAGAACTTGATGGCAAAGAGAGGTTTCTATTATGAACTCTACCAGAGTCAATTTGCTGGCGTTAACACGAACGCTCCTGCAAGTGAAATAGGATTCGAACAAACTTAAAAAGCGTTTAGTTAAATGGATGAGATTTTGCGCTATGCCCTTTAGTAGATCAAGTAAAGATTTTCTACAAAGGGCATAGTCGTTTTATAGAGCTTAAACTGACAATAAGCATTTAAAATGTTTATATGTCGCAGCACAACTAGTAATTAATGTGTTGCACGAAGTTTTACTTTGAGTGCATAACTCGATTTATACGTAAGTAGAGGTTTAATTTAATGAAAGACTTGTTGCTTTTCCATAGAAATTTATTAGTTGCAAAATTTGTTGCGGGCGAATTAATCCCAACTAATTTTGACATGCTACCTCTGTATTTACAACGCACTGCTAACTTTGAAAAATGGTTAGAGATGCGTGCAATAGATAACAGTCGAGCACATGCGCGACTGTTAAAGAAAGTCTTTAGACTAAATCAATATGATGATATAGAGACTGTGCTCGCCTCAAATGCAGCGACAATTACCGACAACTATTGGGTCAAAGACATAGATGACACAACTACGACATTTTCAGATGTTATCTTTAATAAAAGGCCATAGGTGACTTGTTTGTGATTGTGCAAATAATATGCTATAATTAACCCATATCAACTTATTTGAGGTTGCGCCATGAATGATACAATGACCAAAATAATCGAGTTTTTGACTAAATTTGATCACGACAAAT
>JAITLB010000206.1 GCA_031278175.1 Christensenellaceae bacterium | reverse complement strand
AAACTGATGTTATCTAATGCCTTAAATTCTTTACCAGTTTTAGATTGGTATGTTTTTGTTACGTTTGAAAATTGTAACATTTATAGCGTTTCCTCCATGAGCATGCCGTCTTGATAACGCACTTATCATATAATAGCAATGTTGTAATTTATTGAATAGGCAAAATCTTTTTGCGAACTAAGAGATTGCCTATGGTGTTTATATATTTTGCGAATTAAACGCAGAATTACAATTGCGAGTGCTTTTAGGTTGTCAGCATAAGCACATTTTATCGCATGTAGATAGTTTAGAATATTTTTGTTTTAAAATCTAGTTTGTTAAGTCTTTATACTTCTGCCCATTGATCCTCCACTATGTGCCCCAACATAAAGTTGCTGATACCGATTTTTCTTCGATTTAATTCTCAGCGATCCTGCATTAATTTTTCCATTCAACTCATATGCTATTAAGTTGTTAGTACTATAATAGTTAAGACTATGTTTAAATGGAAAGATTTTCCTGCTTTTAGCATTTTAAATTATCGCTAACAACTTATTCGAATTTCAATGCAAGTCGTTACTTGCTAACCAGATGCATTAAATCGTATTTCAATTGTAACATGAAATCTTAGTTAAAGTTGGCAATTTGCATATTTCGCCAATTTAAGTTAAATTACGCAGTTATGCGCGTGCCGTTATCAACGTAAGTTTTTTAAATCTCTGATTTATCGACAGATAATAAAGTAATTCTAAGGTATATTAGATTTTGAAAACTTGCATTACTATTGACTTATGTAGGTTGATTAGATATAATTAGATAATAAATTAGGGAATGCAAATTCAAATATTGCTTTATTTAAAATTGTTAAACGTGATATTTGGTTCCTGTTGCGAATTCGCAACGGTCGTCTGGAGGATTCATGGACTTTAATCCATTTGATGGGATTTCGAAGAAACATTTAACACAGAAAAAAACTGTTTTTATAATAATTCTCATTTCAATTTTAATAGCGCTACTAATGCTACTAGCAAGCTGTAAATCCCTTGAAGTTGTTTCAATTGAGTTAGAGGGTACTTTCATTACAGCATACTACATTGGCGATTCTATGCCTACTGGCAAGATTAAGATCACATATGAAGATAGTTCAAATGAAGTCATTGAGATCACTGAAAGCATGATTTCAGGATATGATTCGTCTACATTAGGAGAAAAATTATTGACCATCAGTTACGGTGGGGAAGAAATTAAAATTAAAATAACTATAAGGGATAAAGCAAACACAATAACAGTAAAAGAGAATTCAATCAAAACATATTATGGCATAGGTGAACCTTTTAATGATGAAAATGCTATAATCATTGTTAACTGGGCGGACGCTGGAAATAAGGAAATCGCTATAACTCCTAAAATGCTCACGAACTGGGATACATCGAGGATCGGTATACGCGATGTAGAAGTCTCATATGAAGGTGCCACAACCTCATTTGAAATAATAGTATCAGGCAATATATACCGAGAGAGCAGTCTAGTAATTCAAGAAGATCATGTGTTTTATGTAGGAGATAGTTTCAGTGGTATTTTTATGCGCTTAACGGCATTTGATGAAACTATTATTGATTGTGCTCTTAAATCAAGTGACGTAACAGGTTTTAACACAGATGATGTAGGTGAAAAGACATTAACAGTAGAATACAAATGTGAGCATGATGAATACGCAGATCCTGTTACATATAGAAGTCAAATAACTATCACCGTTGTTGAAAACACTCTAAACGGGATTGAAATCCTGGCAGGCACGTTTAAAACTGAGTATTTAGTGGGTGATGATTTTGAGTCGTCAACGCTTAAGTTAAAATATGCCAAAGAAGATACATATATTGATATAACTACTGAGATGCTTATAGGCTTCAATACAAGCGAGGCTGCAAAGCTTAATGTAAAAATTGAATATCTTGATTATGAGATTAGCACTGTAGTTAATGTGCGCAAAGTGACGAGTATAGAGCTTAGGTCTTTCAAGTATGCTTATGAACTCAACGAAGCATTTCCAATGTTTGGTGTAATTAATGCCACATTTACTAACACTGTTGATGTGATTAAAAAGAATTTGGCATTTCATATTGGAATGGTAGATGGATTTTACACTGCTACTAAGGGATATCGTGAAGTTACAATTAATTATATGGGAGCAACAACAAGCGCATATATATTTGTAGATCTAACCATCAAGTCAGTATCTCTACTGCAAAACACATACAAGTATGCGTACGAGAAAGGATCGGAATTTTGCCCGACTGAGTCTTTAAGATTAGAATTTGAGGATGATGGATTTGAGCCACTAACAGTTTTAATGTCAAATTACATGCTGCGTGATTATCAATTTAATTCGATAGGAATTGATACATCGCGTACAGGCAGAAATACTTACTGGATAGACTATTTTACTCAGGATATATATATAACAATAGCTGTTTCAGGCACAGAGGAATTCGGCGATTATGATTTATTATACTTTGACACTAAATATGATATATATGTGCCAGAAGAAATAACCCCAGAAGATTTGCAGTTATCGCAAAACGACCACCAAAGAGGTTATGCTATTATAGGTTATAATGGAAATTCGGATGAAGTTGTAATTCCAAATAGTTATTATACTGTCGATATATCAGTTATTGCTCCAGGAATCTTAAGTGGACATACTGAAATCAAAAATTTAACTGTGCCGTTTATAGGATTTTCCGATGAGCATCAATACAATTTAGACTATTTTTTCAGTGACAGTGATGATGAATCTGCCGTTGATGCAGTTAGGGCTACGCTAAAATCGGTGACTATTCAAACGGGTTATATAACGGAAGTTCCTTTTGGTGCGTTTGCAGGGTATTTCAATTTAACTAGTATTAATCTGCCAGATAATATTACTGAAATTGGAGCATATGCATTTACAGATTGTAGTGCGATCCCCTCAATCACTATTCCAAGCAGTGTCGAGAAAATTGGTTTATATGCATTTGCTGGTACGCCAGCTGTAATTATTCTTACATCTCCTCAAATGTTGTATGTAGACGAGTTTGAAGTTATTTTTGACGATTACATTTTAGACACACCTGTTATTTCTTTAATTGTAGTATCAGATGAACTCTATAATGATTATATTCAGGATGATTACTGGAAAGAGTATGCTAATTATATTGCTCGCAAAAGTGCTGTTGAATACGTAAATAACTACTTCATAGTAAGGGACAAAAAAACTCTAGTGCGATACACTGGTTCAGACTCTACAATCAGTGTGCCATCGAGTATTACTAAAATTGCTAGTTATGCTTTCTTCTGCAATGCTGAGATGGTAAAAGTGAATTTGCCATCAGGACTAACTGAAATAGGCGCTTTTGCCTTTTCGGGAGTAACTGAAATATATGAGCTTTATTTAGGTGTTAATTTAAGTCCAGGAAGAAGCAAGTTAAAGACTATTACTCTCCCTAGCAAACTTAAATCAATAGGGGTTGGTGCATTTTATAAATGTGTTAGTTTGACATATATAGAAATTCCAGCATTAGTTGAATCAATTGGTGCTAAAGCATTCTTTATCGATAATGACTTAACAATATATTTTAGAGGCGCTCAAATTGAGATTGGCGATGAAGTGTTTAGTGCACTGGTAGTTATTATAGTGCCAGATGACCATTATGAAAACTATATGACTGAACCCACATGGATCGATTATGTTGATTACATTGTTCGCGCGTCTAGTCGTAGCGATACAGGATTTATAATCGAGGACAATGTTTTAATTAGTTATTTGGGTAGTGAAGATTCAATAATTATTCCCGATAACATCACCAAAATAGGCGCACGTGCTTTTAGAAATAATCCATTTATATTAAATGTTACTCTTAATGCTAACCTTACAACAATTGAAGAGTACGCGTTTAGCGGATGCATAGGTTTGAGTTCAGTAGAAATACCTGTTGAAAGCAAACTGACATATATAGGAAAAGGTGCTTTTGAGAATGCCACCCAACTTCATTCTTTCGATATTCCAACAGGTGTAGCTATACTATCTGAGAGCGTGTTTGCTGGATCAGGACTATATAGCATAGATATTCATTCAGGTATTGAGATCATAGGTGATTTTGCTTTTGCTAATTGCGAGATTTTAAATAGTGTTGATTTCATGAGTGGCAAATTGAGTTCAATAGGCAAAAGTGCGTTTGCAGGGTGCCAATCATTATATCAAATTGATATGCCTATAACTGTAGAAACAATCGGTGCAAGAGCATTTGAGAATTCGGGTTTAGTCAATATATCAATTCCTAGCAATTCAATACTTGAAGAAATCGGCGAATATGCATTTTCTGGATGCTTAGGCTTAGAAAATATTGTAATGCCTGATTCACTCACAACAATAATGAGTCATGCATTTTATAATTGTAGTAATTTGAGGAGCGTTGAATTTTCAGAAAACAGCGAGTTGCTCCTTATATTAGACTATGCATTTGCAAATAATTTTGATCTAGAGAGTTTTGATATTCCCGAGGGTGTATTCACAATTGGCGAGGGTGTATTTTATGGAAGTGCTTTAACTAGTATAACAATTCATAGCAATGTGTTTATTATACAGAGTAAGGCTTTTGAAAATTGTTATAATCTTGCAAGTGTTACTTTTGAAGATGACTCAGCATTGACGTCTATAGGTGAAAAAGCCTTTGCTGGATGCAGTTCTTTAACCTCAATTAAAATACCTAGGCTTGTTGAAATGCTTGAAAGTTATGCATTTGAAAAGGCAGGGTTAGAGTCCATAGATTTTGAAGATAATTCCAAGCTTGAGGATATTCAAGAGGGAGTATTTTCATATTGTGTTAATTTAACAAGTATTGCATTGCCTGCATCGCTTATAACTATCGCAAAACACGCATTCGAGAGTTGTATAAAGCTTTATTCAGTTGCAATTGGGGAGGCGATTGAGGCGATATCGACAGAAGCATTTTTAGACTGTGTCATGCTGTCGGAACAAAACTACTCAATTTCAATTGATAAAGTAAATGGTGACGAGACCTTATTGCTAGAAGAAAATTGGAATTATATTAGAAAAGATGGTGATTCGCAGGTCTATGCTAATGTATCGTGGAGGCAAGAAAGCTAACCTAGCATTGTGTTTCTAGAGTTTACCCTTAAAGTAATGTGTTTACATGGGGAGATTTGAATTCTCCTGTTACTCTTAAACTAATAATATAGGACCTAAATTCCCGCAGTTATGTGCATGTAGGTAAAAACGTAAATTTCTTAAAAACAGCTAATATTCTTGTTAATCCAAATAAATCTAATATTTTATAATTAATAGTAATATGAATCATATGCAAATAGCACATTTATTTGATGCGCATAGTATACAATTTTAAAAAGCTTATAGCGAAAAGAAAAAAGATAGTTCTTTACCAATATATGATAAAATATTAGATTTGTTCGTAATTAATAACAATGTTCACAACCTTAAAAACGGACGTGCTTATCAGCGTGCGCGTACACTGCGGGAATCTAGGTATTATATAAATTTGAAATGCTTTAACAATAGGCGAGTATTTTTATCTTCTAAGTGACTACAAGACATTTTCGCTAATTATACAGATTTATTACAGAAGATCAAATTGAGTCTTTGATTGAAAATGAACACAGCTTTAAATATTGAGAAAGCACTAAATAATTATCCAAATGAACTA
>JAITLB010000161.1 GCA_031278175.1 Christensenellaceae bacterium | reverse complement strand
AAAAATATGAAGATCATATAGCAGCTAAGAGCCGTTTCTCAAGAGTTGACGGTTTTTTGATTAAGGATAATAAGTATTTAGTCGATTATTATGGTGAACTAGATGACATCACAGTGCCATCTGGCATTGAGACAATCGGGAGAGCCTCATTCATGTATGATTTTCAAATTGAAAAACTTAAATTGCCTAGTAGTGTAACACTTATTGATAAATATGCATTCTTTTTCACACAAGCGCTTAACTCTATAGAATTACCAGAGGGACTCTTAGAATTAGGTGATTATTCATTTTACTATGTTGATGCACTCTACAGTCTTACTATCCCAACAACACTAACTACACTAGGAGAAGGTGCGCTTTATAGATCAACAAATCTAATCATATTTAAGACAACTACTCCTCTTACTATAACTGACAATACACTTTATGACAAAGTCATAATACTGGTGCCAGATGAATATTTAGAGACGTATAAGAGTGCTTCAGTCTGGTCTGATCATGCTCAATATATATATCCTATATCCATATCTGATGAAACCGATTATCTGGTAGACACAGATGGCACACTAATAAAATATTTAGGTAATGAAAGTGAAATAGTTATGCCATCTACAGTTACTGCAATCGGTACGGAGGCATTTGCCAAAAACAAAACTATTACTAAAATTACAATCCACAAGGAAGTAGTAAGCATCGGTGAGGACGCATTCGCAAATTGCACAAACTTAAATACCGTTATAATCGCTGAGGGTAGTAAAATGACTTCAATAGGCGATTATGCATTTCAATATACTGAAAGTCTCATAAGTTTTGTGATACCACTAGGTGTAACAGAAATACAACCATGCGTTTTTTATAACTCAGGGTTAAAGGAAATATTTATACACGAAAATATTACAAACATCGGTGAATTTGCATTTGCATATAATGATAATCTAGAGAGCCTAACATTTGCTGAAAATATTAATCTTGAGACAATTGGTTCTAATGCTTTTGCAGGGTCTTCTAAACTCTCATCAATTACTATTCCCGCATCAGTTAAAGAAATGCCTTACGCGTTTAATAATTCAGGATTAATCGATGTGACATTTGCAGAGGGGACTACAATAGAAACAATTAATGCATTTTCGAATTGCAAAAAACTTACCTCTATTACACTGCCCAATTCAGTGACCACAATTCCCTATCAAGCATTTGGAAATTGCGAGGCACTTACAACAATTTCAATCGGATCTAATATTGCGAGTATTTCTTATTTTTCTTTCTATGGGTGTACTAGTTTAACAGAAATCTATATTGACCTTGAATCTCTAGAAGATGTTAATTTGGATTCTAATTGGAATTTCATCGGTTTTGACAGTGACAAAAAAGAAATCTACGCTGCCTACCGTCTAAAAGGGCAACAAGGATAGATTATATCAAACTTTAGGGGCATTTTGCTCCTCACGCTAATTTTAACAATTAGTGATTAACATTTACATATAAAAGGTTTACTCCTATAAAGTCTTCATCGCTTTGTAGGAGTATTTTTTTAAATTAAATAGTCTATATTATAATTTTTAAAATGTGCTCTTAACTCAATATGCTAAATATCCACACATACAAAAGCGCGACCTACATACATCGCGCTCTTGCATTTGCTACAAAAAAGGAGGTGAAACAATTCTAATTTTCGTATGCAAAGGCATAACTTAAGAAGTTTAATACTCTGTTATCGTAAATTTCAAGACGCTTAATGGTGTCAACATAAGACAGATCTGTCAGCGAACCGCTCAAATAATTTCAACAAAAACGATTTGTTAGATAAGCTAGACCTAAAATACCCATTATATAATCATAAGCGTATCCTTTCTCTTCATTTATAGCATAAACAAGATCTATTATGAGATCATCACCATGCAACGATAAGTTGTATCCTAGTTTTCTTGAACATGTATCAATTGAGCATCTATATCGCATGATCATATTCTTGACTGCTTCAAACAGAAGTGGGTATCGCTCATCATCAATGACAAAGAGTTTACCTATTATGTATTCAAATGGATGAGCACCTTTGTTATTTATATCTAATACGATCTCTTCCATTGTTGGCACTGGTATCATCGTTTTTTCTTGTATTCTATGTTTAGCTAACACTTCAGCTAAAATCTTGGTGAATCTATGTTGCTTTTTCTTCTCAATATACATGCGTTTAAACCAGCTCTTATTCTCTTAACTTCAATATAGGACGTTTGCGTAGCGGTGATCATTTACCTAATACTTATTTGCATATTTTATTGGCGCTTTACTCTTAATAGTAATATATACCCTCGTTTAGCTTTTTATATTGAGGTTTAAAGTTCAAATTGAGATTTAGCTTATATCACTAAACTAAAAGGTCTTAGACTTTGCTAGCACTCTTAAATCCGATGCAAGCAATTTAAACATAGTGCATGGATCCACCATAAATTATATAACTAAGTATTCTCTTACCCAAATGTAAATTTTTGTTTAATTCCTCAACTTGCTACTGATATTCTTGACTATTAAAAATCGATTAGCTATAATTTACTAGTAAATCCAGTAAATTGTTTTACACTAATTTGGGTTAATTCTATTAGTCATTTATTAGTTAAATATGGTTTGCTAGTCACAAAGGAATTTTATCACATAAGAGATTATATAATCTCTTCTTATCTAGATCACAAACCT
>JAITLB010000141.1 GCA_031278175.1 Christensenellaceae bacterium | reverse complement strand
ATTTGTGCTACTACACTAACCGTGAGCTTAATATGCCACCAATACAAAGCATCTACTCACAAACATCTATTAACTGACATATTATGTTATGCTAAGGGTGTTGACTTAAACTTTAATATTGCTCTGTTTGTGCTAAACAGTCGCAGTGCAGCAATAGCAATATATTCTAAGTAACATACTCCATGCAAAGAGTCATTTTCTTGAAAATTTTTGATTGTGGTGGTATAATTAAGTTGCTTGAGAAAGAACTACTAGCCTTTGATGCACAAAGCGTTAAATATTGCGTGCCATCCTCAAAATTCTCTACATATGGTGGAGGCGGATCACTCTCAATAAGTGTATATGCCAAATCAGCAAGCGACCTATTAAAGATCGCACCTATTGCTAAAAACCTTGATTATCCTTTTATCGTTGTAGGAGCGTGTAGTAATATATTAATTGACGATGGTGGCTTTGTCGGATTAACTATAATGACGCGCACTTTTACTGGTGTCACCGTTTCAGGAAGTACTATCAGCGCAAACGCTGGTGAGCGACTAACAAAAATATGTAATGTTGCAGCCCATGCTGGTTTAAGTGGTTTAGAAAGCTTATATGGCATACCTGCTACTATCGGTGGTGCAGTTGCCACAAATGCAGGCGCATTCGGTACCGAGATTTCTGAGCTAATTGAAATTGTAGAAGTGCTTGATATCAAGACTAACAAGCTCTGCAAAATAATGGGAGGCGAGATTCCATTTAAATATCGCAATGTTGATCGCATCTTCGAAAACAAAATAATACTCTCAGTAGTATTAAAACTAAAACCAGGCTCAAAGGATGTTATTGACAGACGCATTAAAGCTGTTATGGAAATGCGAGCCAATAGTCAACCACAAGCCCCATCGCTTGGTTGCGTATTTAAGAAAATTAATGGTGTTAGTGCGGGATATTACATTGAAAAAGCAGGACTAAAGGGTGCAACTATAGGGAACGCTCAAATTAGTCGAATACATGCAAATTTTATAATCAATAAAGGTGGTGGCAATGCTAATGATTATATACAACTTTTAAATTTAGCACAAAACACAGTGTATCGCAAATTCGGGATTATGCTACAAAAAGAGATCCTAATTATTGGAGAAGGGCATAATCACAACTGCTGGAATTATCTTTGAGGGTGTCTAACATTGAATATAACAGCTTCAATTAAAAATCAAATTCTTGAAACTAGGTTTATACGCACTTGTTGCCAAAACGCGTTCCTCTCAGGAGTTGCCCGTGGTGCTGGTAGATTAGCACTTGCTAGTGATGGATTTGGTTTGGTTATTCAACATGCATCGCCACATTTAATTGATAAATGTGCCAATTTGATAACCAAAATAACTGGTGAGGAACCCCAAATCATCAAAAAGAACAAGGACGAGTCATTCGGCCAGCGAGAGGTATTTGAGCTTAGTCTAGCCGGGCCCAATGCGACTAAGTTGTTAATGGCATCAGCGCTAATAGATAGTGAATATTCTTTTAGTGAAAGACCATTAAACGACTTCTTGAAATTAGATTGTTGCAAGAAATCTTATATAAAAGGATTGTTTGCGGCCTCTGGGAATCTTCTCATATCGGAAGAGTACGATGACGATGACGCTAGATCGACTGGTTATCTCCTTGAGATATTCCTGGGTGACACTAGAATTGCCGAGTCAGTTAAAACTCTACTAACCGATGCGGGTGTGCCAATTAAGCTTAGACAAAAAAGCGGTCGCACCATTCTCTATCTTAAAGATAGTCAAGCGATATGTGACTTTTGCGCATATGTTGAATCTTCTGATGGTTACTTTGCTCTGCAAAATGTAATAGTAGCGCGCAATTGTAAAAACAATATAACTAGAAAGGTAAATTGGGAGATGGCAAACATGGACAGATCCCAAAGTGCATCGCAAAAGCAGTTAGATGCTATCCTTAAAATAGAACAAACGATAGGACTTAAAAACATACCATATCCACTGCAAGATGTCGCTATTGCTCGACGAAATAACCCTGCTCTATCGATTCCAGAGTTATTGTTAAAAATTCCAAATCCGCCCTCGAAAAGCGGATTGAACCATAGGATGAGAAAGCTCATTGAAATAGCATCCACCTTAGAGGATGCACCAGACAAATAATTATACCATTAAAAATACAGAGGGTAAAACAATGTATACAGAAAAGAAAATAACAAAAGCAAATGGTTTAATACCTGAACACTGTGCAGTAATTGCTCAAGCTGCAGGGCGATTCAATAGCGAGATTTCAATAATAAAAGGCAATAAAAAAGTAAATGCCAAAAGCATAATGGGTCTTATAAGCTTGAATATAAAAAAGGATGACCGCGTCTTTCTCAGTATAAATGGGGATGATGAAAAAGAAGCCTTGGAAAAGCTTTTGGTGCTTTTATAATATTCTTGCTACTCTTACCATTTCACTGCTTAACATAGTAAACTAACTATAATTTGCAAATAATAAAAACTTGAGGAACTAAATTAATGCCCGATAATAAGGTGTTTGTACATCTGCATAACCACACTGAATACAGTCTATTAGATGGTGCCGCTAAAATTAAGGCGCTTGTAGCAAAAGCTGTATCTGAAAATGCACCCGCTGTCGCTATGACCGATCACGGCAACGTTTATGGTGCTCTAAAATTTTATGATGCATGCTTAAAACAAGGCATTAAACCAATTATAGGATGTGAATTTTACGTAGCAGACAACATGCACGACCACACTGGTGGATATGGTGGTGATGACGATGATAGTAAAAATAAAAGGTATCATTTGATATTGCTAGCAAAAAACTATGAAGGTTTCCAAAATATATCGAAACTCACTTCTCTATCTTTCACAGAAGGTTTTTATTACAAGCCACGAATTGACTTAACCCTGCTTTCTAAATATTCGGAAAACTTAATATGTCTATCCGCCTGTATAGCTGGCGGTGTCTCACAACATTTGCTCAAAGATGACTATGCAGGAGCATTAGAATATGCGACCAAATTAAAAAACATGTTCGCGGATGGGGACTTTTACATAGAACTCCAAGACCATGGCATGAAAGAGGAGAAAATGATTAATCCTCTACTTTTTCGCATTTCAAGAGAATTAAATGTTAAATGTGTTGCCACTAATGACATACACTATATAGCGCGCGCAGACTCCGAAATGCATCACGTTTTATTGTGCATTAAAACAAACAAAAAATTTAATCAGAGCGATGGTCTTAGATTCCCTAGTGATCAGTTCTACTACAAAACGTATGATGAAATGAATGCAATACTAGGAAGCTACAATGATGGTGAGGCCCTTAAAACCACATTGGAGATCGCAAGCAAATGCGATATTAGGTTTACATTCAAGAATTATCGGATACCCGATTACGTATGTCCTAACAACATGAGTCCTGGAGTGTATTTGTCGCACATCTCACACGCGGGACTACAAAGGCGCTATGGCACGGTTACACCAGAAATTAAAGAGCGTGCTGAAAGTGAACTTAATGTTATTATCGGTATGGGTTTTGCTGAATACTTTTTAATAGTATGGGATTTTATCTCTTTTGCAAGACAAAACGATATCCCAGTAGGAGCGGGGCGTGGAAGCGGTGTAGGTAGTATAATTGCCTATGCCATAGGAATTACAAATGTTGATCCGCTAAAATACGATCTTATTTTCGAGCGATTTCTAAACAATAGTCGCACTACCATGCCTGACTTTGATGTCGATTTCTGTTATAACCGTCGAACCGAGGTTGTCGATTATGTAAAGAATAAGTATGGCGAAGACCATATTAGTCAAATAATAACATTTGGCAGAATGAAGACAAAAGTTGCTATTAAGGACGTAGCGAGAGTCTTTTCAATTCCTTATGGAGAAGTGGGTGAATTAACGAAAAAATTAAACACACTAAAACTTGCGCCTGATCCTATAAATCCTGGAAGCAATTTGCCATTGACTGTAGGTTCCTTGATTGAACGCGGTTCCCCTTACGCAATTAGTGAGCTTATAGAAAAATACGAGTCTGACGAGACGTATAAAACAATATTAGATATTGCAAAACAAATCGAAGGATTGCCAAGAAACACCTCTGTTCATGCTGCGGGTGTAGTAATTTACAAAGACAAAGCGATAAATACTATTCCTCTAGCAAAGAACGGTGAAGATATTACTACGCAATTCGATATGTCTGAAGTGGAAAACTTAGGCTTGCTCAAAATGGATTTTCTCGCTTTGATCACTCTTACTGACGTTAAGATGGCTCACGACTATGTGCGAGAAAAAACAGGCGAAGATATTGACTTCAACAAATTAGGATATGATGACCCTGCAGTTTACGCATTTATCGCAACTGGTGATACTGACGCAGTATTCCAGTTAGAAGGCGGTGGCATGCGCAAATTTATGATACAATTGCGACCTAAAGACCTTGAAGATATTATTGCGGGAATTTCTCTTTATCGTCCTGGTCCAATGGACGCAATTCCTGGATATCTCAAAAACAGAGAAAATCCAGCAGAGATAGTTTATAAACACGAACTATTAAAACCAATTCTAGAGGTTACATACGGGACGATCATTTATCAAGAACAAGCAATGATGATTACGCGCGTATTAGCTGGTTATGATATGACGCGTGCTGATAATTTTAGAAGCATAATATCAAAAAAGAAAACGGCATTGATTCCCGAAGAGCGTAACGTTTTTTTACACGGAAAGCATTCTGGCGGTGTCAATATTCCTGGTTGTATCGCTAATGGAGTGCCTAAAGAAGTAGGCGAAAAAATATTCGCTGAAATGGAGAGCTTTGCGTCATATGCATTCAATAAATCACACGCTGCAGCATATGCTGTTCTTAGTTATGAAACAGCATATTACCGACATTATCATCCCGTTGAATACTTAGCCGCAGTTTTAAATAATCGCATCGGCAAAGCAGAAGACACTAAAAAGTATATGCAGATTCTTAAAAATATAGGCATTAAGTTACTACCACCCGATATCAATAAATCGGGAACACTTTTTATGCCTAGCGATGGAAACATACTTTATGGTCTAGCCTGCATAAAAAATGTCGGCATTTCTGCAATGAACACTGTTATTACAGAACGAAAAGCCAATGGTGAATTCACTGACTTACTAGACTTTTTATGTCGTACCGCGAGTGCTGGACTTAACACACGCGCACTCGAAAGTTTAATTAAAGGTGGGGCATTCGATTGTTTCGGACTCACTAGAGCAACGCTCTTATTTAATCTCGATATAGCGACAAAATATGCACGGCGAGAATGCGAGTTGCAAGACTCATTGCAGATGAACATGTTCGACTTGTTTAGTTCAAAACCTCAACGTGTCGAATTAAAACAGCGACCCGAATTTCCAATTAGAGAGCGACTTTCACTAGAAAAAGAAACACTTGGTATGTATGTCTCTGGACATCCACTTGCTGGACACGAAAAAGAATTTTCGCGATTCTCCTTTAACACCTCACTTCTTCCCAAATATAACAGCTCAGATAGTGACACAGAGGATGAATCCGAATCGCACACAGAGACAACGCTACTAGATGGCATGCAAGTGACATGTGGTGGGCTAATATCAGAAATTACATTTAAAAGAACGGCTTCAGGTCGTGAATTAGCTGTATTCTATTTAGAGGATATGTATGACAAAATCGAAGTTGTTGCATTCTCTAGCACCTTGAACACGCAAAAACAATATATTGTAAACGATGCCCTCGTTCGTATCACAGGTCGACTGACATTGCGAGAAGACGATACTAAAATTACAGTTTCGACAATACTGCCCTGGGACATGGAAGAATCAATCGTTGAGGATATCCCATTATACACACCAACTATTTTATATGTAAATTTAGATACTAACACGGCTTCAAGATATGAAAAGATAAAATCCGTTTTGGCTGCAAATGTAGGACCACACGAGGTGCGGTTCCAGTTCGATGGCAAAATCTTTATTGGCGATATTAAAATTTCCAATGTTGATAGAGTTCGCAAAATTTTAGCAGACTTCATCGGCCCTGAAAATGTCAAAATTATGCAACGAGAAGTGACAAGATGATTTACTAGCAGCTTTCTAATATTTTAAATGTTCTTAAGCGGTTAATATACTTTACTCAACATTGGCTACACCTCGATACTTATCATATATGACATAAGTGCCGTCATAATTATTATAGGTTTCAATTATAATGTTGCCGTTTGCTACATCAATTATTTTATACTTTTTCTCTTCCGTAACTACGCTACCATCATCACGCTCTATAATTTTATCCAATATAACGTAATAATCATCTGTAATATCCTTTATTATTTTGGGCTGTATGTAAATAGCGTTAATATATTCTTTTGTTATTATTGAAATTTCAGTTTTCATGTCTGCGTATATCCAATTGTTAATATTCAATAGCTTGTATATTAAAATATACTTGCAAGAGGCATAATCATAGTCCATAGACAAATAAACATGTTCTAAATAGCCACCTGACGATTTAATTCTAGTTCCGAAAGCACCTGCGATTATATCCTGCAATTGATTATTGTATGTGTCATTAATTGCAAATGTTGCTAGATAATTAGTGGCTAAATCGACAAATACCATTGTATTTTCTTCATCGTATTCTATGTCAATTACACGTCCGCGCTGAAAATTTTCTACTTCTACACCTGTTACGACATCCGTAGGTTTATCGAGAATTGACCCAATCTTACAGTTAATAGTAAAATTGCCATCTACTACAATAGTCCCTATATTATCACTCACTCTTTTAATGTTGCCTGAAAAATTTATAGACTTCTCTAAATCTGCTTTATACATCGTGTCACCATAAACTTTTGCTGGCAACTCTTCAAATGAATACGGTGTATTGTTTGAATAAGCCTTTTTCGAATTGGATGAAAGCACCCCAATATAACCACCCAGAGCGGATATTATTAGTACAATTACTATAACCTGAAAAATTATTGGATGTGGCTTTTTATCCGTCCTTTGTCGCTTCATTTCTATGTCACCTTTAAACAATTAACTATTTTGCTTTTTGAGTATATGGTTATCGGAATAATTGATAAAATGCAAACGGCCAGTGAAATAACCGCTATTGGATACAAGAACATGTCAAAGCTTAGTGGGAAAACTGTAACATAAAGTAAATTGCTTACATGGGCGCTAACTGCCGCCATTATCAACGTGCTTATCGGGAGCGCGTAACAGATAGAGATCAGAATACATGCTACTATTTCCTTAAGCAACATAGCAAGTATATCGTATGTCGTTGCACCAAATGATTTACGTATTGCTATTTCCGTTGCCCTACTTTTTATAGATAAGAAAATTATAATTACTGATGTCAAACTTAAAATTACAGTAACGAGATTTAGCGCAATATCATATATAGAACTGTTGTACGGAGTAGAATAAGACTTCCTCAGTATTTCTTCTTCTCTATTTGTCATAAATATATTCTCATATGGCGAATAAACCAGAGAATTTTGCATGCTTATCAGTGTATTGCTACTTATAGTATGTTCAAAAAACAAAAGCACGTCCGAAACTCTTTTGCATTTTGCACCACTTAATACTATTGGTAGTTTATAGTATCTATCAGAAAAATTATAACTCTGTGTCATTATTTGCATTGTGCGCTGTATGTCAGGTGTATCAGCTAAAACACCAACTACTTCATATACTGCATCTGGATCACTTGTAGCAACCAATTGCATTTTTTCACCTAATAATTTTGAATCATCGCCAAATATAAATTTTCCTACAGACTTATGAATTAAAATAGCGTTTTTTTGCTGTATAATGTCGCTTTCCATTATAATTCGTCCTTCGATTAAATGCGTCATCTCTGTTGCACCATCTTGATCAATTGAAGGGAGTGTCATCTTGTCTTGAATTTTGCCTACTTCGATTGCCCCAACACTATAATAGCGTTGACCTATGCGAATTTGACCAGTTTCGTATCTACTAAAGAAATTATATTCGCAGCCGCTAAAAATTGTTCCAACATCGTCTACATTAGCATAGTCTATTTCTGCATTCCAAACATTCATCATCACAATTCTATCATCAGTGTTTTTGAACATTATTAAATTTGCCTCATCTACTATATCCGAAACAAAGCTGTTTACTACTAAACAACCGATTGCAATAGTTATGCTGAAAATGATAATAATAGTTCGAATAACATTAACATTTAATCTTGAAAATGTTGAGAGCTTTATTGAATTCAAATTTCTCATTTCAACCCTCACATAACTTTGAGTCAAAGATCTTTAATTTGCGCCATGCGCAACTTGCAACTTCAATATCGTGAGTAACTATAACAATTGCAACACCTGTTAGCGAGTTGAGATCTTTTAATATCGATAAAACTTTATCGCGTGAGGATATATCGAGATTGCCCGTAGGTTCATCCGCAAATATAATACGTGGATTGTTGATTAGTGCTCTGGCTATAGCTACTCTCTGTTTTTCGCCACCCGATAGATTATCTACTTTCTCATTTTCAATATGCTCAAGACCAAGTCGCACTATTAATTCTTTTATCCTTCCTAAACCAGCTTCTTGATGTTCTTTATCTGCGTACTGAAGTGGAACAACTATATTTTGACAAGTTGTCAAACCTGACAATAAGTTGTACGCTTGAAAAATAAACCCAAAGTTATTATTGCGTATACGACAAACATCAATTTCTTTAGTTGGTATGGGTTCATCATTAATATAGTACTCACCTGCATCTTGCTTTTCAAATAATGCCATAATATTTAACAAGGTGCTTTTACCAACTCCCGAAATCCCACTAATAGATACAAAGTCTCCTGGGTAAACTTCAAAGTTTATTCCATCTAATATCTTGCGCCCACTATAGGATTTACTTATCCCTACAAGTCTAAGCAGTGGCTTTGACATATAATTTGCCTCCACTTATATCGAAATCACCTAAATCGTATGTCGCGCTTTTAATCTCCAGAAATCCGTAGTATAATATCCCTAATTCAACGTTAATTTCATACAGCATCTTGTCTTTTATGCATAAAAACGTAGCATTTTTACCTATTACTTGATATGCTTCATTATATATGTACAGCAATGCTGGGTCAATGGCATAAGCCTTTCTCGTTTCATATCCAGTCGGTGTAAATTCAACTTGGGTCGCGTTTGCAAATAGGACTTCAGAATTATCAATCAAAACTGTTACATCAACACAGTCCTCAAAAATTTCATAATAGTTAATATCTATAATTGTGCCAGTTGTTACTTTGATTCCTTCTTTAAGTATATCAAACACATCACCAATTTGATAATTCTCATAACTATAAATATTATAGCTGAACTTTATGTATATGTCTGTTATGATCTTTATGCTAACAACATCATTTATCGCTACAACAAGCCCAATGCAATCGCATGTGACATCAGTGCCGTTCAATTTTCCTAAAACAGAACCCTCTACGACTTTCTCGCCTACTTTTACTGTAGCTTCATCAATATCGAAATCTTTAAACGAGACCTCTTCATCAAAATAGGTTTGTGCACTTCTTAGTTTGCTGAACAGCGGGAAATCATGTTCAACAAATTCTACCAGTTTATAGTCATCAAGCAATATAATTTCTTCATCATCGAAAAAATTGCTTGTTGGTTTATATTCATCATAATTTTTTCCTTTAATATTAGTTTTCACAACAACTATAATACCAATCATCCCAGCAATAAAGATAGCAATAATTATGAGCTGAAAAATTGATTTCTTCATTATAAACCTCCATTAATCTTTACAGTAAGCAAAAGAAACACAAGTGGATATAAAACAATATGTGCAACATATATTTTCATAGAATGTTGTCCAGCCCACAACATGTGCTTGAAAATAAATATATCATTTAGAGATTTCAATTTACTCGACCTCTTCTTATATAGTGTCTTAACTATGATACCACTAAAAGCATAAAAAGACAAGGAAGCCATCAATTCCCATTCATCTAAATATGCCATGTTTAACCGTTTTGACACTCCAAACCACCTAAACGGATTAATATCAAAGTTGATGTTTGTTATTTCACAATAAATGGCAAATCCGAGCAGGATAATACTCGGCTCATGCGCGACAGAGTGTAGATTAGCTCTAGTTAAACAGACTGCAACATTCACCACAATTTAACTGCGCAATATGGTTTAAAACAGTTATCTGGCATGTTTTACAACAAAAGCACGTACAATAATGTGCAAGCAACAAATAATTCTACTATCTTTCTTAAAAACAACACGAATTGCATTATCCCCAACCAGCATCACCTACTCTTTTTCATATATTGCAACAAGTCTGTCTAGTAATGTATAATAACCATTCAATTCAACCGTCATTAAATTTGCCTCATGTATTTCACTACCACCGTTTACAGTATACTGCATAATTAAAGCATCTGAAATCATATCATGTTCATTATCAAGGATAGCAATTTCAAATTGTACACTGTTATCACTCCAATAACAGTTTCTACTTGTCAGGTCATAATGTACGTTCGCCAAATCAATTACATCTTTTCTCAATTCTATATCTTTACCTTCTATATTGTCTACCTCAATGATAAACGAGTCTAATCTTAATGCCTCGTTAGCAAATCTAAATCCTACAATTGTAGCATACGTACCATCGTCCCACCTTTTGGCACCCCATCCCTTCATTTCCCAATTCAAAGCCATATAATAAATGTGTTTGCCTTCATAATTAGGTGTCATTATTGTAGAGCGAGTTGGGTATGTGCCAGTTCTAAATATTGGGGACTCGTTAAGAAGTTTTGAATTTCCTTCGTTTTCAAAAATCTTAACTGATACTGGTACAACTATTATTAAATCCAAAATATTAAAAGTGATTTCGCTAATTGTACGAACTATACCATTGGCGAACCAGTTTTCTTTTAGTGCTACTGTAAATTCAAACACACATAACGATAATGTTTCAGGATTTTGGAACTTCCAGTACAAACCTGAAAAACAATCGTATTGTCTGCCTACAATTTCCAAATCATCTAGATGCTCACCTGTCATGCCAGTGACATATGTCTTATCGCTATTCTGAGTTTTATAGAAGTTATATTGACTTATATCCTCATCAATAACAATAGGGATCTTAAATGTGGGATAATTGAATTTGTTAGCATACACATTTATATTTGTCGTTAGTGGTTGTTCCAGTACAGAGACTTTTGGATTATATTCGTTCTCATCGCCATCATTGTCTGTGTTGCATGCTGCGCTGAACATCACAAACAAAGCAATATTCAGTACAACAAAAATGAGATTAATACTATTTTTTATACTGTTCATGGTTAAGCATCCTGCACTTTTGTTTTATATTTGTTATTTCCCGCATCAAAATCGAA
>JAITLB010000129.1 GCA_031278175.1 Christensenellaceae bacterium | reverse complement strand
TAAATTAATCACTGCCTTACTCGCCTCAGATAATTCTGAGACATAATAGCAATTTGATTCCTCAACACCGTCCTCTGTTAGTCCGATTATCGTCCCGAGGAAAGCATCATTAGTCGAATAGGAAAAACCATCTAATTCGGGACTAAATATTATAAAACTGTCTTTCAACTTGACATCGACATCTTTGTTCAATTCACTAGATGCTTTCCCAACAAGCCCGCCCATATAACAAGTACTAACACCTGACACATAAACTTTCTCGACAGCATAACAGTTCTCTATTGCGACCCTGCATTGTCCAGCTATTCCGCCCACATGGGCGGCTTGACTAGTATCACTAACTTCAACTCGCATTGCACTGCAAGAATCGACTATATATTCACCAACTCCTGTCAATCCGCCTGCAAATACTGTAAGTGCATTACTAATTGTTATACTTCCTTTTGCATATGATTTGTATATGCTTCCATTACAAGCAAGTCCGCCAACGTAAACTTCTTGTTTATTATACTCAATGTTATCATATTCACCCTTAAATGTAATGGCAACATTAGCACTACACTTTACTATTTTGTCTCTAGAAAAACCACAAATGCCTCCAATATACCTATGATACATGGTCTTATTCTCTAAAACATCAATTCTTCCCGTTACATTGCAGTTCACAATTTCGTCTGCTTCATTGCTTATTATGCCAATGCTACAGTAAAAATCATCATCTTGTATATTTACTTTGATGTTGACATTAACAACATTTAAATTCTTTATGTAGCAATCAAAATGATAGTTGCTAAAAATGCCACCGCCGTCACCATTAGTAACCTCAATATCAATATTGCTAAGTGTATGACCATTACCATCAAAAGTTCCAGCAGCATTGTAAACCAGATAATTTTCAAACTTCTCCTGTTCAAAATCTAAATCTGCTTCAAGAGTGGAAAACGATCCGTTCCCCAATATCCGATTATCGCCTCGATGGCTCAAAAATTGTGATTTTGTTTTAATAACGTAAGGCGACTCTTGTGTGCCATGTCCGTATGCAAATGTGCTTATAGTTATAGGTTCTTTTATGATAACTGTGCCTACATTATGTGTTTGAGTGTCTTTGTATCTAGCCCAAATTTCATATAACCCTGTTTCATCATAAGTTTTAGTCTTTTGATCTGTGTATGTCATCCCTTTGTCGAATGAAAACTCCAAAAGCGGATCTGTCTCTGTAATTTCAACAAATTTTTCATACTGGGTATAAGTTATTGTTTGCGGTGGAGTGCTATATTCTTCTTTGATGGTCTTGAATGTTTTTGTCACACTGCTACTCTCTGAATAATCGCTCGTTGCTTTTATTCGTGCATATAAAGTATAGTCCTTATTAGGTTCTAAATCATCTATAACGCACAGTTCTAGATCCTGAAATGTTTCCCATTTCCCTCCATCGATTCTGCATTCATGTATTTGATCCGCATATTCTCCATGCACCTTGAATTTTACAAAAGTTGCACCTATTTCAGTTATTTCAACCGTTGGTGGAATGCTATTTTTCCGTCCACATGCCTGTAAAGTTAATATGATCACTATTAAAACTAGAAAAACTAATATTATTCTCTTGTTCATTGTTATGTTACTCCTTGTATTTATTATTTAATTAAAATGCAAACTACATGACTTAAAATCAACTGCCATTTCCATTGATCCCAGCGTAGCCATTATATTTTCCAGTCCCGTATGTACCGCCAGCACCATGTAAACCGCTATCACCTTTCTCAACGCTACCCGCGATGCCACCATTACCACCATTACCGCCATATATGACACCATTGCCACCATTACCACCATTACCTCCGTTGCCCGATGGAGCACGCTCGTGACCAGCACCTCCATTTCCACCTCTGCCACCATCACCGCCATATGTGACACCAATGCCACCATTACCACCATTACCTCCGTTGCCCGATCGAGCATCATCGTGACCATCACCTCCATTTCCACCTCTGCCACCATTGCCACCCGCATAATCACCATATCCACCATTGCCTCCAATGCCGCCTCTGCCACCATAACTACCATCACCAGCTGCTAGGGTTCCTCCTGAATGACCATTGCCACCATTGCCTCCATTGCCGCCTATATATCCCTCGCCACCGTTACCACCACTTCCGCCTGCGCCGCCGTTACCAGTTAAAGAAGGGTCGCCCCCACTTCCACCATTACCGCCTCTGCCACCATCACCTCGAATTCCATTCAACCCAGCTGTGCCACCATAATAGGTAGCACCTGCGATGTTAAGTATAAACCCTGCTTCACCACCGACACCAGCATCGCCTCCATTTCCTCCGTTTCCACCATTTCCGCCATTGCCAGGAATACCTACACCAGATCCGTTATCGTCACCGCCATCGCCGCCATTGCCTCCATTTCCACCATTCCCGCCATCATTGCCAGCACCACCAGATCCAGTCGTTATTGTTAATTTCAATGACCCTATTAACACTACGTTGAAAGCATTTAATCCGCTTCCACCAGCGCCACCATTACCACCAGATCCGCCTTTAGTACCATTTCCACCATTAGCACCGTTATCTGCATCACCTTTACCTTCTGTCGTTCCACCTTTACTCTTTGAGTCACCATTCGTGCCGTCAGCACCTTTTACTCCATTCCCGCCAACACCGCCTCCCAAAGCAATAGAATCGCCTCTTAGTATTACTCTTGCTTTCTGACTTAATATTGCATCACCAGCCTTTTGCCCCGACTCTCCCAAAGCGGTTCCATCTTTTCCATCACTACCTGCTATCTTGACATATCCGATACTATTTAATTTAAAATCGCCATCTCCCGTTACAGTAATGCAATTTCCGCCTTCACCATTTGCATTTCCCCTCGCAATCATATTAACATTACTTAGAGTCAAAGAAAAACTTGAACTGCCGTTCTCAAAAAGTAGTGACAAGTTTTCGTACAAAACTGACACAGTACCTAAAATACACATATGTTGCAGATAATTGCCACTTGTTATGGTTTTATTAATCGATACATTGTTAGATGTAATAAAATCAAATATCACTATATTCTTAATTTCTTCATCCCTGTTCAGTTCGAAATGCGCAATTTGGTTTGAAATAGTTTTATTGGCATACATACTACCAACGACTTCTTTGAAATTAATTTCTAATGGGTAACTATATACATATTCAAAATTATCATAAATATGCCTGAATATTAATGCCAATCTTATTTCGTATGAATTCGCGCCTTGTGAATACAATAGGAATTTAAGACTAACTCCCTCTACTGGGTCAGACGTTTCGTCAATAAGCAACTCACTACCTTTCTGAATTTGCATACTGTACCCCATCATGTCCTCAAATCTATAGTTACTCATACCAAGCTGGTAGTTAAATTGAACATCTAATATACCTGTGTTTCCCATACTCATTTTTTCTATATAACTGATATATTTAGATTCAATTGTAATTTTGGTAATAGTTATGTTATTGTCTTTGTTTGCAGTATACGGGCACACTGAAATCAATAAAAATGATTTGAACACAGGTGCATTAGGTTGTATTGTTATTATGTTAGCATTGATAGTGAAAAAATTGTTAGATGATTTTATTATATTTTCGCTTTGTTTTATCAAGATGCCACCACTGCGTGTTATTGTATTTCCATTTAGTGATGATGGAATCGGTTTATCCTCAAAACTACCATCTACTAAAGGCAGATAATATAGATCAAAGAAGTCTTTATATCCGTATGTAGCATCTCTATTATTTTTATCGCCCGCGTATCCAAACGATCTTATTGTAAAGGATGTACTCTGTAGCACGGTAAATGAACTGTATCCATAATAAGATATTGATCCGTCTTTTTGGGTATCACCTGTTGAAATTTTATCTCTTACGCTAGTGGCATCCATATTAATTCCAAGCAACATGGAGTTAACAGTTTCTTCTTCAAATCTTATAACAAACTCCTCATATATTGACGCTCTTGGAATGCCGTTAACATCTTTGCCGTTCGTGTCTAGAGATGTAACTCTTATTACTACAGTAGCAGGAATGCGTGTTGATAAAACATTATTTGTCAGTTTTATAGTTTCTTGCCACGTGCTCATACTATTAAATTGCAAAATCTTCATGAGGTTTGTAGAGGATTCATCTATATCAAGCATTGTTGAAATGCTCGTATTTTTAGCATATCTATCAACAATTTCAATTTTAAGTTGTCCGTATGTCGGCTGAATATTAGGATCGGAAGATGATGCTATGGAACTTAATGTCAGTGTATCACTTGTCTTAAATACAAAATCAGGTGTGCCATTAATTACACTCTGCTCAAATGCATTGTTTTGCTGATCTCTAGTAGCCGTGACTTGAACGCTGGATTTGTTTGATTGAGCGTTTAATGTGTATATACCTACAACTGGTTCCTTTTTTACAGCAATATACATAATTGTCGTAATTTTATCATTATCATCTGCCGCCGCCAGTATTTGAATAATCAGTCCGTCATCTGGTAGGAATACATCATTAAGGTTTCTCACTTCTAAGCAATTGTTTAAAATTATAATATCTAATCCCTTAGAGTCTATTATAGAATAGTTGACAGTCTTGTTCGTTGCATCTACTGGATATACATTAACTCTTAATGGCAAGACCTCCGTATGCTTGAAACTTTGGATACTGTGACTCAACGCTGTCACTAATCTCTTACCTACTACTATCGTGACATGAGATTCTAAGTCATCCTCTTCAACGAAATAGCGAAGTGTCACTTCGCCAGGGTTTGAAGCAATCAAATACCAACCATCTGCTCTCTTTGTGATCTTAGCATTAGTACCCGAATCGCTTGCTATTTCATATTCCACTATCGCATCTTCTGTTGCGTTTGTTGGCATTACTATTGACATTAACTTAAGCGCATCGCCTACAACAATATTCTCTAATGCGCTGAATCTGATATCAGATACTGGCACTCTTAGCACATTTAAAGTCTGCTCTTTTGAGAACCCATTCACTGTAGTGCGCAAAGTGATTTGTCCAATTTCTTTTGCGTATAATACACCATTTAAAATTACACCGCAATGATTGCCACTTATTATTTCGCACTCCAATGTCGTTATGACGACATTAGTAGGCATAGCGATAATGCGTAATGCTAGAGCATTTCCTTTCAAGACATCATCTAAATGCAAAAATACAATATCTACTATCGGCACTGGTTTTACTGTTATTTCCATTTCAACAGTAATATCATCTGCTCTTGCTTGCACAATTACAATTCCTGGACTGCTAGCGGTGAGAATTGTAGATTTTAAGACATTCGTTTTCTTTTGCAACTTTGCGCCTACACTGTTTTGACCTATTATACTATACTCAATATCACTGAAAGTTGCATCAGTTGGATAAGCAACTGCGCTGATTATAAGTTCACTTCCTACTAAAACATTATCCAAACAGGTGAATTTTATGCTTTCTACTGCTACTTTAAATACCGATATAGTCTGCTCTAAATAGATTCCATCACAAGCAGTAGCCCTAACAATAATTTGCCCTGGTTTAGACGCTGTTAACATATTTGCGCTTAAAATTGCCCCTGTATTTCCATTATCGATAATTGAATATTCTACAGCTCGGTTTGTCGCATTTAGTGGTAACACGCTTGCATTTATGAACAAACGTTCATTTACTGTAAAATTAGCTAAATTGTAAAAGACCAAGCCACTTACTGGTTCGGGCACTACTCTAACATCTACATGTACTGAAATTCCGTCAGCTAGCATTGCTATTTTTATAGATCCTACTTCTGTTGCAGTTAATTTATACTCATTTGATAGGATGAGTTGCTCTTGAGAATCAAGGGTTTTGTGACTTACAACATCAATTTTTGCGCCACAGTCACTTTCTAATACTTGATATGAAACAGATCTATAAGTTGCATTTATTGGCAAAACTGTAGCATGCAATGTCAGACTTTCTGTTATTTTAAATGTGTCTTTTGATACCAGAATAATATTGGTTGCGGGAATCTTCTTAATTTCTATTTGAAACTCTTCTACGAATCCATCTGCGGATGCGCGCACCGTCAAATATCCAGGTTTTAGTGCTGTAATTGTGTTTTTTATATCATCAAATACTACTTGGCACTCTGGATCAAATTCGATTAAACTATATTCTATATTAGGATAAGTTGCATTCACAGGTGAAACTACAGCTCGCAATGCAAGTTCAGAATTTGAAATAAAATAATTGCTGTTAATAAACGTTATTTTTTCTACATTAATCTTTTTGCATTCGATATGAACTTCAGTTTCAACACAATCAGATGATACTATGATTTTTATGATGCCTGGTGCTCTTGCGCATAAATATCCATTATCAAAATATGCACCAGTGCTACCTATATCTGACAGAGTAAAGCTTATTTCACCTAATGAAGCATTAACTGGATATGATACTGCTCTTAGTGGTAGTCTTTCTGTTACTCTAAATTCACTAAGCCCGACAAACTCAACACGCTCTACTGGGATTTTTTCAATTATTAATTCGTATGGCTGACTTTCAACACCGTCTACCACTGCAGTTAACTTTATAATACTACCAACCGTAGCATTATCGGATATTACGATATTGCCATTAATATAATTTGCATCACCGTCTATTTTGAACGATACACCAGGATTACTTACACGCTTTGGTATAGTTTCAACGTCCAAAGGCACTATATAACCTGGTTTAGCACTTGTAGCAATACAAACGATTGTTACAATTTCAACACTCACTTTCTCTACATCGACGGCATATATCGCGCTTTTAAGGTTATCCACCTCTGCATATACTTCAACCGCGCTTCCAATAGTAGCTGATGAATCAATAGTAAGCAATCCATCTTCACTAATTGAAGCGTTTCCGCTCTTAACGTAATACTTGACATGCTGATATGTAGCATTGCTTGGATAAATCTCAGCTGAAAATTGCAAAAACTCGTCACCTTCTATATTAATATAGCCCGCCGTCAAATTTATGCTGGTCACTGGTTCTTTTTCAAGCTTTAATACTATTTCATCACTCTTTTGGTCAGCTGTTGCCCGGATGGTAATATCCCCTGGTGAGGTAGTATATAGCATGTCTTCAATTATTTGACCACCAACGGTGTTCACACCTACTATTTGATATACGACATCTTTATATGTCGCTGAGTGTGGCGATACTAGTGAAGTGAGAAGTATGACCTCAGTGTGCTTGAATACTGTTCTATTTAATGAGATTTCAACGCTTTCTACATCGACCTTCAATACATCAAAAATAAGTTCACACTGGAACTCATCAGCTTGAGCAGATATTGCAACACTGCCTGGCATATTTGCTGTAAGAATATTACCTTCTAATTTAGCACCTGTGCCAAAATCATCTATTATCGCATAACTTACAGCATTGTATGTGGCATTTTGTGGACTAACTATAGTCTGCAGAACAAGAGATGAATTAGTATAGAAAGATGTAGTATTGACAAATGAGATTCCAGAAACTGCTACTTTGGCCACCGTTACCTGAAATTCAACGCTCTCTACAAAATCTGCTATCGCTATTACTTTTACAGTGCCAGGCATTAATGCTGTTAAAATATTACCATAAATTTGCGCACCTATCTCATTTGCGCCTGTTAAGAAAAACTCAACATCTCTATTCGTTGCATCTTTGGGTAGAATTTCAGCTTCCAACTGTAAATATTGTAGAACACTAAACGAGTCCGCTGATTTAATTGCGACACTTGTTACATCATTTTTTAGCACCGTAATTAATATTTCATCAAAGACACCATCAGCACTAGCTCGAAGCAAAATTACCCCTGGAGAATTTGCAAATAAAACTCCATCATTTATATGTGCATCTAGTGCTGTACTTGATATAATAGAGTAAATCACTTCTTTATGTGATGCATCCTCTGGATATACGTCCGTTGACAACTTTAATGACTCGGTATGTTTGAATGTTCTAGCACTGCCTATCTTGACTTCGCTAACAGGATTTGGTAATACAGTAATGCGCATTGTATAAGAGACACCATCGGCTTCTGCTCTAATTTGCACATTCCCTGGTCTACTTGCTGTTAAAACATTGTTCGAAATTAGCGCGTCCTCGTCTCCACCAACAATTTCATACGTGACAGTAGGATATGTAGCATTAAATGGCAATACTAAAGTTTCTAAAACTAAAGCTTTATTATGCACAAATGAGTCAGCATTGATCATTTTAATGCTAGTAACGGCATTTTTCATGGCATTAATTGATATATCCTTGCTGAGACCATCTGCACTAACACGTAATATTAGTGTGCCTACATTTTTTGCATACAGTCTACCGTTTTCAATCCAAGCACCTAGATTGTTTTGTACTAACTCGTAGTTTACTTCTTTATATGTAGCATTACTAGGATATACTAATGAAGTCAAATCTAACCCAACAGTATGGACAAACTCTGTCGGACTTAAAAAGTATATATCAACTACAGGTTGCTTTAGCGCTGATATGTTGAATATTTGGCTTTCAATGCCATCTACTATTGCTTTGATCTTAATGTTCCCTGGTCTAGTTGCACTCAATACGTTATCAACTGAAATATTAGCATTCTCTGCGGTAGACTCAATAATTTGAAATTGCAGTGTGCGATAAGTTGCGCTAGTGGGGAATATTGAAACGCTCAGTTGAAGGTTTTGACTGACTAAAAAACTGTCGTTACTTGCAATTTTTACCTCATCGACCATCTTAGGTAGCACTATTATGGTATATTGTGCAATTATATTGGGATCGTCTAGAGCAAATGCTGATACAATTACTTCTAATCCAACGGGTGCATCTTTAGCTAAATATAGTATGCCATCTTGAGTGATGCTAGCACTAGATGTAGAAACAGAATATCTTATTTGTTTGTATGTTGCGTTCCCTGGAAATACTTCTGTTTCAAACTGTATTTGCTCACTTGCTGTCATGTATTTTTGAGCGTCTTTTGCGCTCAGAGTGACATATTGTACGGGAATTTTTACTACTGTTATATTGATTAAACGTTCTATGCCATCGGCTGACACTTTTAGACTGATCACTTCTCCGATCGAAGCACTTTTATCTATCTCGATTTCATTAGTATCATAATTAAAAGAACAAATTGCATCGTTATGCAAAAAACTTATTGTAGCACTCTGAACTGTTGCATGATTTGGTTTAATAATGACACTCAACGCGCAACTTTCACCAGGCATCAACTGCATCTCTTCGCCATTTTCTACTATGATACTTTCAACTTTAACATATTCACATTTCAAAGTTGGGTGTGTCGCATTCTCGAGGAATTCCCATATACTGTTAAAATCTGGCCAGTTATCAAAGGCTTCTATAGTTTTAAATGCTAGCAATGG
>JAITLB010000107.1 GCA_031278175.1 Christensenellaceae bacterium | reverse complement strand
TTCATTCTGACCAAGGCTTTCATTACACAAGCCACAAGTTCATCGAAATAATAAGCAATGCCGCCATTCGACAATCCATGTCACACAGCGCCAACTGTTGGGACAACGCGCCACAGGAGAGCTTTTCGGGCATCTCAAAGACCACCTGAAGCTCAGCCCGACCGACACCCACGATGACGTTGCCGTTAAAATTGTCGACTGTATCGACTACTACAACAACGACCGCTACCAATGGAAACTCACTAAACTGGCTCCGTCCGAGTATTATAAACACCTAACCACAAACGTATATCCGCTACCTGCGGAAGCATTAAACACCGAAAAGGAGGACGGCATCATGCCCATGACAAAACCCAAGTTGCTAAAAATGGCACATTCTTTATCATGCCCATGACAAAACCCAAGTTGCTAAAAATGGCACATTCTTTGCGTATCGGCTTGATGCCCAAGCAGATTTCTGCTATACTTGAGAGGTTCAGTACGGACGATGAGTACGAGTGGCCTGAACAGGATATAGCCGAGCAAGTCAGGAATTACTGTCTGCACGGCGTGTTCGAGAAACCGACATCTTAGCGGGGACTCTGCCCCCGTACCCCCGAGGGTTACCGCTTCTTTTCCAAGGAAGGCAGTACTCGCGGCAAAGAAAAAGACGGATCATATCCACCGCCTTCCCCACAAACCTTATACACCGCTCAGGTCTCGCACCTCTGCGTTGCCATATCCTGTGTATAAGTAAAGCAAGAAAAGTATAGCGCAAATAATTACTCTTGTAAATTCAAATTTCAATCGGAATTCAAGATTGTCTACCAAACGAGGTACACTTCATACCTATGGGCGAATGTTGAATTAACGCAAACCAACTTCGCTAAACAATATACCGAAAAGCGACATAAATCACCAATTACTTAGATTTTATATATGCCGTTTATATGTTAAGATATTAGTTGCGCCGAGATGCATCTCGCAATTCTCACCAAATCTCTCCATTTTCGTCATTAAGTCGTTTGACAGCGGAATAGTTTGGTGATATGATAAGAGCAGTTTCAATGAGGACTCACTTTTATGATAGAAAATCAAATCTTTGAACGCAAGCGCGAATACAATCAAAAAGCAAAGAACACACTGCTTGCGTTCCTTAATACGGACGGCGGGACTCTTTATATCGGCATCGATGATGACGGAACTGTCTATGGTGTAAACGGCGACATTGACGAGGAAGCAAGGAGAGTTTCTTCTGCTTTCCGCGATTCTGTTATGCCCGACCCGTCAGGCTACTTCAAAGCAGAACACGAAAAGCGCGATGGCAAGAATATTATTGCCGTAACTGTGGATCGTGGCTCGGCAATCCCCTATTGCTATGTTTCATACGGACTTGTGCCGCAAGGAGTGTATGTCCGTGTCGGTAGCAGTACCGTAACGGCTACCCGTGAGCATATACGCCAAATGATAAATGACAACGGCACAGGACAGTTCATCACCGACTTATCTATCGAGCAGAATTTAACCTTCAATTATGCCGATAAGGTCTTTGCCGAAAAAGTTGTCAAATTTGGCGATGAACAAAAAACATCGCTCGGCTTAATCCGGCTTGACGGTCGCTATACCAACCTTGGATTGGTACTCTCCGACCAATGCCCTTACACAACTAAGGTGGCTATCTTTGAGGGGCTGAATAAAGAAAAATTCAAAGACGGCAAGGAGTTTACAGGTTCATTGTTCAAACAAATCGATGATGTTGTGGCATACATTCATGTTTTCAATCGTGTACGCAGTACCTTCGAAGGTGTTTACAGAATAGACCACCCCGATTACACCGACACTTCAATCCGTGAAGCTCTTATCAACGCTCTCATTCACCGCGACTATTATATTGAAAGCAGCGTGCTTATAAGCATGTATGACAACCGCATAGAATTTATGTCGCTTGGCGGCATTATGCCCGGCATAACTCAAGATCTTATGCTTGCTGGCATTTCAGTTTTAAGAAACGAAAAATTGGCGCAAGTATTTAACCGCTTAAATATTATTGATGCGTTCGGCACCGGCATACCGCGTATTTTCGCAGCGTACGAAAAGAGTAATGTAAAGCCCGAAATCCCCATCACGGACGGCGGCTTTCTTATCCGCATTCCTAATATGAATCATAATCTTCAGAGCGGTTCAAGTAATGGAATAACAGTAGAAACGAGCGAACAAAAACTACTAACCTTTTTTGCCGACACCGCATTCAATAAGGAAGAGGCCGCAGATGTTCTTGGATTGTCGATTAGCGGCGCATATAAATTATTGCAACGCATGACAGACAAAGGAATGCTTATAGCCCGCAAGTCGGGAAAGCAATGGTTATATGCAGCGCAACGAGCAAGATAAGAGTTATTGAAACAAGCAACAGGCTGAAAGGCAAAATTGTGGCATTTGTCGGGACTTTCAGTGCTGGGACAATCCAAGTCAAAGACCTTGTATATGCCGCTGCGGTGCTCCGTCTGACAACATTCTTGTGTTTGTCGATCATATTGTTGTGTGTCATAACGAAAAAATGCACAAATGTATAAAAAGCGTCAAAAATGATGCAACCTTGGGCAATCAGAGAAATAACTGAATACGACTTACGGATAATTTGCTCAGGCGAAATTTCCGCCCCCGAACGCGCCCCTATGCCGAAAGACCGCAACGTCATTGAATATCATGCTTCCGATGACTGGGAAAAAGAAGAGGAAATGAACTAAGAAAGTGTATTCCAATAAAAGCGCCTTTATTTTGCGAAAACCTACGGCATTCTGCAACCAGACGGAACAAAAAAAAGAACTGATCACCTTAGAAAATAAGGGGTTCAACTCCACTCACACGCACACCAGCGTTGCCCTATCTGGTGTATAAGTAAGGCAAGAAAAGTATAGCACAAATAATTACTCTTGTGATTCCAAATCCCAATCGGAATTCAAGATTGTCTACCAAACGGGGTACACTTCAGTAAAATGCAGTGCAAGTGCATAATGAATTTGCAATATGGGTTTAATAATTATCTGGCATAAACATGATAATTGAAGCAAAGAAAACATAATAGTTTTAGTATGAATATCATAATAATTCAGACTCAAATGCATAATAATTTGTAGTGTAAATCTCATAATAATAGATGGCATAAACACCATGATATTTGAAGTGTAAAAGTGTTTATCATTGTGGAACTCTCCTAAATTGCGGTCTAAAATTGAGAGGTAAAATGGTTTCAAATACAGTTTTAACATCGTAATAATTGAGGCATAAAATCCGATTTCGATTTCGTATAAACTCATAGAAATATGATGTAAAATAGCGGTACGGTGACATAACAATTTTTAGGACGACTCTCATAAGCGTTCAGGTACAAATGTCATAATAATTGAGGTGTAAATACTATGAGTTGCAGTTTAAAAGCAGTTTTAATAGTGTCGGAAACCTCCTGCCTTTTCGATGTGAAATCACATCGAAAAGGTCATAATATCCGAGTGCTAAAATGCGATTAGGATTGAGATGCAATCTCATAATAATTGCGGCAGAAAAGCTATTTCAAATGCTGTTTTAATGTCATAATAATTGAGTCATAAAATACGATTTGAATTCCCGTGTAAACATGTAAATAGCGATGTAAAATTACGTTGCAAATGTCAGAATAACTGAGTGCCAAAATACTATTCGAAGAGCGGTGCAACCTCATAAATTGTGGTGTAAAATTGCGGGGTAAAAGCGATTTCTAATACAAAGTTAATGTCGTTATAATTGAATTATAAAATGCGATTTCTCTTACGATATAACTTTGCTATTTGCTATGGCATTCTACTGTAGCATCCCAGTTTTCTATTTCTGTAACTATTTCAAATCATGCTTTTTTTAACCTTTACTCATCCCCCACAACCCGCAAATAACTCAACAAAGCGCATCTCTCTCCGCTCTTTGTCCTGCTCGGCGCTTTTGGGGCACGAGCGTGTTTGTTAGTATGAAATATCATTATACAAAAGGATAGCATTTCAACACGCAACATTTTAGTGGGCTTTTTCATAGTGTCAAAATCAACCACTTTAACAATCTAGATGCTCAAATTGAGAATATGTTCACATATGGCTTTTTGCGGTTCTCGCAAAGCATATAAGAAATGCGCTTATTATACTGCTTTAATCCACCATCGAAGGTTTATTACATTACCTGCGGCCTTAGTGACAGCATTTCCATAAAAGATAGCAAGTGCCGCATCCAATTTGCTTAACTGTCTACTACTCTTGCGTGCGCAAATCATCACTCAAACGCACTTCTACTCTAATATCACAAATTAAAACCCTATTGGGGCACTTAACTTTTGCTTTAATTTGTCGCTTTATCATTTATCCATAAGCAAAACAATAGACAAATGCGGCAATGTTATGATATACTTAAGCACACTTTAATTTGGTGCCATAGTCAAGCGGTAAGACAGAGGTCTGCAAAATCTCGATCCTCCGGTTCAAATCCGGATGGCACCTCCAATAAAATGACATTTCTTATGTCTTTTATGCCGCTGTGGCGGAATAGGCAGACGCAAGGGACTTAAAATCCCTCGAACATTACGTTCATGTCGGTTCGAACCCGACTAGCGGCACCACACATCAAATATGACTGACACATTTGTCATGTACATTGCTTAACACGATGTACATTTAACTCCTGTGTTAGTTTGGTACGTTCAAATCTTAAAACTGCACAAATGACCCTTTGTTCATTTATCCCTCGACAATATACGTTTTTTACGATTGCTTAGATAAACACGATGATCTATTTTTGTATCAATAAAAGCGTTCCACTGTCGTTATCTGCTGTTACGCGTTGCGAGGATCAACTTATTAACCACTTTAATTCCGATTGGGTCGCGACACTTAAAGATCGCATTGATATAGTTGAATTTTTGGGCAAATATATGTACGTTTCGCGCGCGGGCAATAAATTTAAGGCCTGTTGTCCTTTCCATTCAGAAAAAACACCTTCTTTCATCATTAATCCTGCAGAACGCTACTATCACTGTTTCGGCTGTGGTAAGTCTGGTAATGCCATCACGTTTTTAATGGAACATGAGAGAATGTCATATACTGAGGCACTTGAAACACTAGCCGAATTTGCAAACGTGCCTTTACCAGATAGAGAGACTCCAGACCAAGTTAACAATCGACGAATGCGCGAAACTGCGTTTCTAATAATGAAAAGTGCCGCTAAATTTTATTTTTCTTCGCTCGTTTCACCCGATGGTGAGGTTGCACGCTCGTATTTGGCAACTCGTAAACTAAACGCAGACACTGTAAAAATATTTGGTATTGGTTATTCGCCTGATTTCGAATCGCTCCCACAGCATCTATTAGAAAATGGGTTTACCCCTGAGATGATGAAGTATGCTGGTCTGGTTCACGATAAAAACGGTCATTTAACTGATTTTTTCGCCAAACGTCTTATTATTCCGATAATCAACATAGCTGGCAATGTTGTCGGTTTCGGTGGGCGCATTCTTATAAAAGACACTAACTTAGCTAAATATAAGAATTCCGAAGAAACACCAATATTTCAAAAGCGCGCGGTTTTATTTGGTAGCAATTTGATAAAACGCAATCAAGCCCAGGAAAAGTTTAAGCACCTCATCCTAGTAGAAGGATATATGGATGTCATAGCGCTATATCAAGCAGGTGTTCATAATGTTGTAGCTTCAATGGGTACAGCTTTACACATAGAACAGTGCAAGGCATTAAAGAAGCTAACCGATATTGTATATGTTTGTTTTGATGGTGATACCGCTGGTCAAGCTGCAACTTGGAAGAGCCTCAACAGGTTGTCGGAGTTTGGATTAGATGTCCGCGTTATGACGCTACCGAATGGAATGGATCCCGATGACACTATAAACAAACTCGGCAAAAAAGGTTTTCAAGAACTTGTAGATGCAGCACAACCCATGTACGACTTTATGATAAACGGCACTGCTGCTCAATACGATTTGACCACAGCACACGGTGCTAGACAGTTTGTCATGGCAGCGGTCGCCATCCTATCAAAAATGGATTCTATTGCTCAAGATGCATATATAAACATTGTCTCTAAATTGAGTTCATTCGCTACCGAAACAATACGCAACGCGCTACACAGCGATCAACCAGTTATTCAGCACAAGCCAAAAGACTCTATAAATCCAGCGGTCATCGTAGATGCGGAACAAATTGCTGCTAGCGGTATTGCAATCGACAACGCGCTACGAAAATGCATAATAGCGGCACGGTTTGTTTTATCAATGTATTTTTTTGATCGCAAATCCGATATCCTTTCAGATTTAAAAGAAGTTTTCTTTGAATATCCGCCTCATTTGACGATATATCAGAGCATCGTTGAAGCACATAGAATGAACAAAGAAATACGCGCAGGTGATCTGTATGACATACTACCATCATACAGCGATGAAGTTAACAAAATTATTAATGCAATACATCAGGTGGCACCAGCAGAGCGGCTCAAATTCTATAAAGATTGCCAAGGCACTCTACTCGTGCGTATAAAAGACCGCCGAATAAAGGAACTACTGCAATTGCTTAATTCTGTTGAGGATTTCACAGAAAAATGCAAATTACAGGACGAATTACGCATGCTAACGATAAACAAGCGTGCACACAACTAATGGAGGAACTATGACAGAAAGAGAAGCACAAATAAAACACGAGCTAAATAAAATAATAGAATCGTTTCATACACTAGGCATAATAAATGAAGATGAATTAGTTATCCGTCTTGATAGATTCAATATGGAACTAAACGAGATGGAAGATGTCTATAAAGTTCTAGACGAAAACGGGATAAAAATTACAGACAGTGCCCTAACAGATAAGAGCGATCAGCTCCTAGCTAAGATGATGAGCGAAGTCAACATCGATGACTCTGTTAAAATGTACCTTAAAGATATAGGCAAAGTCCCTCTTTTATCTTCGGAGGAAGAACATAATCTTGCCAAAATGATGGCAACGGGTGATGCCGATGCAAAGGACAAGCTCGTTAATTCTAACTTGCGACTAGTTGTAAGTATCGCTAAACGTTATGTTGGGCGCGGAATGCACTTTTTGGATCTGATCCAAGAAGGCAATTTAGGGCTTATGCGCGCTGTCGACAAGTTTGACCACACAAAGGGCTTTAAGTTTTCAACTTACGCGACCTGGTGGATAAGACAGGCAATAACGCGCTCTATAGCAGATCAAGCTCGCACAATTCGTATTCCTGTCCATATGGTCGAGACAATAAACAAACTAATCAAAGTTCAGCGCGTTCTTATGCAGCAATTGGGCCGCGAACCGTCACAATCGGAAATAGCGGACGCTATGGGTATTAGTGAGTCGCGAGTAATGGAAATTCAAAAAATTGCCCAGGATCCTGTTTCACTAGAGACACCAATCGGTGAAGAAGACGATAGTCATTTGGGTGATTTCATAGAAGATACAAACGCGACAGCGCCTATGGAAACGGCTGAATCCAAAATGCTCAAAGATCAAGTAGAAGAGATTTTGAATACCCTTGCCCCACGCGAAGCAATGGTCTTGATTTTGAGATATGGGTTAAGGGACAACAGACCACGCACACTCGAAGAGGTCGGAAAAGTATTCAACGTCACTAGAGAGCGCATTAGACAAATTGAAGCAAAGGCACTCAGGAGATTAAAACATCCTAATAAATCTAAGCGACTAAGAGATTTCTTCGATAGATAATGGATCTCCTACTAGACGAGAGATTAAAAGCTATTGTCTCAGAAATTGATTGTGAGGTGCTTGCAGATATAGGTTGTGACCATGGCAAAATTGCTGTTGCTGCTATTTTAGACCATCGCGCTCAACACGTATACGCTGTCGACATTAGCGAGGATTGCATTAAAAAGGCCATTGAGCTAGCTAAAAGTTGCGGTGTCGCTGATAACATCGATTTCATCATTGGTGACGGTTTTAAAGACATACACGCAAAACTTGATCAAGCGGTGATTGCAGGGTTAGGTGGTCATGCTATTGCAAATATCTTGATGTCCGAAAACGCGCCTAAAAGATTAATACTGTCGTCTAATTCTAAACATGAAGTTTTGAGAAGCTTCTTAAATACAGCTTCTCTTTTTTCATGTCGTGATTATATCGTTACGGCTTCCAACTTTCATTATCCTATAATTGTAGTTGAACCAGGTATCGGATTGCCATATAGTAGCAACCATTTGTATTGGGGGAAAAATTTACCACCAACCGATTGTTTCATTAGAATGTTAAAAGAAACTATAAAAAGATTTGACGCTTTGCCTGGTATGACAGTCGATACTAGAAACAAACTCAATTCAGCAAAAGCTTGCCTGCAAGAACTGCATTTGTTCTAAGAATGATTAAAAACAGAACATGTTAACTATACTGTGTTTAACTACTTTAAAAATATTTTACTTGTTCTCTTTATTGCTGGCAAAATACCAGCAAATAAAAATTTCACTTTACTAAAAAATTAATTACACATCTTGTACGCGCTTTTTCTTTGCAATCTGAGAGTGCTGCAACATGAGTACTATTGACATATCACAAACTAGAGAGTATAATTTTGCTATCAGCTACATTCCTATACCAATCTTATTTGTTCGCAATCAGATCTGTAAAGAAATGTATTGATCGAAAAGTTTGTTTTTCAACCTTTTTCGTAATCTCGTTGAGTGAACCGTGTCGAACATTCTCAAAATATAACATTCCACTGTTATAAGATAGATCCGCAAGGATTTATCCTATAATGAACATTGCTAACAATCTAAGACTCACTGCATGTGCATATATCGTTAATGCCTTTAAAAATTAATATAACCTATTTGTGACAAACATTGTGACAAACATATTGATTTTAAATTAGTAGTTTCTACTATATATGAGAGCATACGTTGTACACTCATTTATGTAACTTAGCACATACATAGTGTTGCGTTGCAATGCCCTACTCCAGCGAATCGAGAGCATTTCCTATACTTAGTCTATACCATAAGGAGGCGCAGACCAATGAGACTCTTAAATACTAAAATCATTATTTCGTTATGCATACTGTGTTTATTATCCCTCATATTTGTGGGATGTAATAGTCCTGATGAACCCCAAACGATTGAGATTCAAAGGGTGACTTTAGAATTTGTCCAAACTTCCGAGATAGCACACTATGATATCCTTCTTTCACCAGACATTAGCGTCCGAGATATTGTTGTACCTGCTCTTTTTAATTTTGGTTGGCCCACTGACTCAGATGTTTCTCTCACTGCAATAAATGGAACTTTAAACACTAAGCAAATCAAGACAACCATAACTAGCACAAGTTTCAGATCCGTAAACGAAACTGAAGAACAAGATAAATTGTTCGCTCCAGTTCAAGTGGAGCAATACTTAATATTAAATATTTTTATGCGAATGGAATTAATCAGCGACTCGGATTTCCAGGAACAAAACATCTCGTCTTTTGAGTTTATGATCAATGGGGTTTCTCGCACTATACCAGTCGACATAAAAATATATGATCGAAGGTCATTTGGTGTGTATAGAAGAATAAATGATTGGGACACTGTAGCTAGCCAGACAACGCAGTTTATAACAACTAAGCAAACACCTGGTTTAATATTTGATACCAGTAGTAATGTAAATATTAAATTGCTTTGTTATCCTGATCTGCAATTGCTTGAAAACTTTAAAGTTTTTTCTATGAAAAATTTCTACACTCCCAACACCGAACTTGACATAAATAACAATCTTAATATGAACCTTGATATGCTAAAAGGTCAGATGATCATGGGCGAATGGGATCACGCATTACTTGGCTATGGGTACTTTGGCAAAGAAGTGATAGTAAAATATCTGCTTAGAGCAGATAATAAAGAATATATTGAAACTGGGTTTGCAATAATGCAATATCATCACTATGTTAAAAATGTCATAATCACATCATGATTAAGCATCCAAAAACAAACGCAACTTTCACCATTAAACAAAAGGAGAATTATTTTGAAAAAACCAAAAGCATTTAACTTGCCAATCTTTTTCTACATATTTATTCCAGTTGCTATTGTAGCAATACTTGGCTTGACAATTTTTGTAATAGTCTTATCATTACCTGAATATGAAACAACTAATTACACACAATACGAATTCCCATCCGAAATTCAACAAGTTGAATATGATTTGAGAGAATTCAGAGAGTTCCCGTTGCTTAAAAAAACAATGTACCTATACGAGACATACAGTGCAGATATTGTCTACAACTCCGATACGAAATACGAAATTGTTACGGTGTCTGAAATAGAAAGCATAGAATTAGGCGCTTCTATAGTCAAAGGAACACTACTAGGAACGGACGCATCGGGCGAAAAAACGAGGTCTTCTATTAATGGTGTTATTGTACATATAGAAGCTGACCATGAAACTGGATATACCATTACTTGCCTAAATTCAGAAAGCTACCATATTGAAACATCTATCCCACAGAGTGATTTTTATAAATACAATATAGATTATAGTTCTACTTATCATTATGTATTACCAAGTGGCGATGCAAAAGAACTTTCAATCACTTATATAAATTATTCCGTTGTTAATTCCCGCATTTATATAAAACTAGAGCCTAGGGGCATCGACTATTCTATTATGCCTGGCACTACTATAGATTTGCGATATAACACCGTAAAGAGCGTTTGTAACGCTTTTATCAGTCATGAGGCATTTTATTACAACGGTAAAGATAATTATAATGGTGAGTATTCTCACATATATTATTTACTAAAAACTGATACTGGTTATCAAGAAAGTGCTCTATTGCTCGGGCCGCGAATCGGCAATTACGTTGGGGTATATTTAACAGACGCAAAACTTACTACGCTATTGGTTAGGACGAACGACTTATGATTGTTGCAAATGAAATTAATAAATCTTTTAATAACAATAAAGTGTTATGTGATATTTCATTAACCATTAACAGTGGCACGTTTTTTGCTATTAAAGGACCATCGGGATGTGGTAAAAGCACATTGCTAAATATTTTGGGACTACTAGATACACCTGACTCAGGTAAATTGTATTTTGACGATGAATTAATAAACTTCAAAAATAGAACACGAACTGCTTATTTGCGGATCAGAGAAATAGGTTTTATTTTTCAAGCATACAATCTAATGCCCAAGCTTACAGTATATGATAACATCCTTTTACCTTTCCTATACCTAAAGAAAAGTCTTTTTAATCAAAACTTATATGACACATTGATTGAAAGGCTTAGTCTAACTAGACTATTAACTAAACCCGCTGATGTTTTGAGTGGAGGCGAAAAACAGCGTGTAGCCGCCGCTAGAGCACTCATTACAAATCCCAATATTGTAATATGTGATGAACCCACAGGGAATTTGGATTTAGCTAATGCTAGATTCTTAATGTCACTATTGAAAGAAATCTCAATTGAGTCGAGCAAAACAGTCATTATGGTTACCCACAGCAATGATTTTGACTCGTTCTTTGATGATACATTTATATTTGAAGGTTAATTATGTTGAACATTCTTCTCAACTCATTAAAAACATTTAGTTCTCATAAAACGAGAACCATGCTTACTATATTAGGTATTATTCTAGCAATTGCAGTATATTTGATATCTGGAATATATTCAGAAGCAATAGTAAAAACACAAGGCGATAAATATGCCGAATTCGATCCAAATTCGCTATTTATTTCTGCTAGTTTGGATTCTGGTAGAGTAAGCAAGATAAAAAAATATTACTCTGATGCGCATGTGTCAACATTTTATCAATCAGAATTCTATGCCATTCACGAAGCCGATGATGATAATTCTTTTGAGGCTTATGGTACTCTTGTGGGTGTATCATTAGGCTTTGAGCAATTTCCAATGCCAAGTATCGATGCCCTAGACTGCATAAAAAATTCTAACATACTCTATGGACGATCATTTGTAGCAGAAGACTTTTTACTAAACAAAAAAGTTGCTGTTATAAATTTGTCAATGGCTAAATTGTTATTTGGAAATACTAATCCGCTGGGGCAATGTATCAATTTCACTAAGAATATACAGTATATGATAGTGGGTGTTCTAAGCGACTCATCGGACACTATTAGAATGTTAGAACGCTTTAATAATGATATTGCAGGTATTGAGGATATGACTGTGCCTTTTATACCTTTTTATGTACCATTAGTTAGCTTAGGGTTTCAATATCCTGCGGGGAAGACAATTATTACTTTCAAATCTCCTGTAGACATTCATCAAACACATCAAGCTTCATCAACACTGTCTTCATTGTTCATATCGGATGTCTATAGCAAAGAACGTGTGTTAGAGTCACTAGATAGTTCTGTTTTCGCAAGCAACCAGATCATCAATCTGCTCGTGTTAGTGATGTTATTAATGTCGGGAATAAGTCTAGCCATTATACTTATTTTCTCATTTAAAGAACGATTGCCAGAAATTGGTATTAAAAAGGCAATAGGCGCAAACGATGCTTTTATATTGTTCCAGTTCTCTATTGAAAATGCTATACTCGGTATAATAGGCGCACTGTGTGGAATCGTTTTAAGCCTTTTCGTTGTTCTTGTGGTTACTCCTTTGATCCTACATGCTTCAGTATCTAGCATATTAAGTGTATTAACATGGAATCACATATTAATTCCTATTCTCTTGTCATTAAGTGTCACTATGGCATTTGGATATTTACCATCACTGTGGGCAGTAAAACAAAATATTATGAGTGTGTTGCGTTATGAGTAAAAAATCAAAAATAATTATATATTCTCTTGTTATATCGCTACTAGAACTACTCGTTCTGTCGATCTCTCTTATTTCTCTCAACTATTCAGGGAAGACAGTAGAACCACTAGATGTTATTGAAAACAATGTTTTCTACAGTTGGTCAACAGATACGTTTACAATATTAAGTGCTCAATCGTATTATTACAACAATAATACTACAGGATATACGGATGTCGGAGAGAGTATAGAAATACCAGTTCCTAATGATATGCAAATTTTAGTGAAAGCTGGTCAAGTTGTAACTGCTAACACTAATTTAGCGCGTAATAAAGATAATGGGAATACAATAGTAGCAGATGAAACTTGTAAGATAGAATCAATAACACAGACAGAAGATGGTACGATAATTAGCATGTTTGCCACAGCAAATCAAAAAATACACTTCGTCCTTCCAGTTCATGAATTAAAGGCAACACTCCGAAATGACTACTCCATTACTGTCACTTTGGGTGGCAAGGCAATTAAGTTTGGAAGTCATGAATATACTTATTCAACCATTCATGATGGTTATTTATTTACACTAAAAGACATAGAAAGTCCATTGCTTCGCGATGGTAGTGTAATTGTTAATTTTGTATATGATATCCCGGCAAATAACAACATCTACGCTCTTCGAAAAAAATGCGTATTCAAATTTATTGATAACTATGTAGTTATCAGAATTAAACAGTATAATGACACTGTAAAAGCTGATGAATATGTAAATGTCCAACTTGAAACTGTTGGCGAGGATGCTATTTATTATTACATAGTAACGGATGATTATATGCTAATTACAGCAGACATTATGATGTTTTAAGTATTATGTACGCTTATTTTAATTACATACATATACTCTATATTATTTTGTTTTTTGTCTTACTAATAATCTTTCATCGCTTGCTAAAGGGTAAGTCACTGATAGTGCAAAAAATTGTTCTTTTGCTGTTAGTTGCTGTGAGCGCGTTTTTTGAATTTTCAGACGTTTTTAGATATTTGGAATTTGGAACAAAAACACTCTTTTACAATCTCCCGCTATTTGCATGTGATTTAAACATCTTTATATTGCCACTTGCCATATTAAGAACTGGCAGAAAAGACACATTAAATAAATTTGTGCTATATTATGTAACCACTGGTCCATGCTTTACTTTGCTCATTCCTGAAATATCGGAAAATGTCTACACCTGGTATTCAAACGAAATACTTGGAACTTTTCTGCCTCACTCAATTTACATAATCGTTGCTATATTGTATTTGAAATTTAATCACATTAGATGCAGTCCATCAAAACCATATAAGGTGTTGAGCTGTATGCTTGTTATCTTGACCATAGTACATATATTTAATTTAATCCTTATTTTCACGGACATATTTCCAGATGCAAATTACATGTTCACGGGCAAGGCACCACCTATGGCATGGGCTAATATACTGGCTAATGCACTTGGATATAGAAACAAATATATACGCTCATATTTCCTTTTGGTGCTAGGGTACACACTGCTTACTACTATTGCGTTTTTAATTCACAAATGTCTTGATAAAAATTTCACTCACGTGAGTTGCGCGTAGAAACAAACTTTGCACATACTAAATATTA
>JAITLB010000081.1 GCA_031278175.1 Christensenellaceae bacterium | reverse complement strand
GTTGTCTATTGTCGAAGAAATTGATGTGATTACATCTTCAGTTTCGAATAACACTTCTTCATTTGACCAAGTCCCATTCTTCCTTACACTTGTCAAAATTGCATTTTTTCCATCAACTCCTAAAATGTCATTTTCGCAGTTTCTAATCCAAACAATTCTTAACTCATCTGATTCGTTCTCTTTGAGAGCAAAGGATGGCACGACATCCAAATTTAATGTGTCAGTAATTCTCTCAATACCAGTAAATATGTTGTTATCATCGTCAAATTCTGCAAAATAGATGTCGCACGCTTTTAACATCGATGCGGGGTCATCATTCTCATTAAAAATACGTCCTGCTTTCTGCCACACTAGATATGTAGTACCGCTCTCTACATATATGCTCGGATACAGATCACATTTCCCATCGTTCAAAACATACTGCGGTTCACTCCAAACCCCAGCATCATATACCGCGTAACATAATGCTGTTCTGTTATAGTCATCTCTTGTCACTAAATCAGCAACCCATATTAATAAATACTTATCACCAAGTTGAACTAATTGAGTCGAAGACGCTTGATAAATACCAGAATATAACTGATCACCGCTTAATGTAGTAGCTTGAGTATTGAAAGCTCTCGTCATTTCATTTGAGGAATTTGACGCTGTTTCGATTTTAGTCTCCCATAATTCCACAGGTTTGCTTTCGAAAGTAATATCAACAGCACAAAACATTATGTTATATTTGAGTGCGAATTCCCAGTTGAACGCACCAGTGAATTTATAACTATTTTCTGTCCTATATGGTTCAAATTTCATTTTCAGGTTCGCTTTAACATATCCATAAGCATATACACCAGGGAAAAAACATATGCTCTTTAAACCTACCTCTAATTTCACACTCGCTAAAATTTCGTATTCCAAATAATCAAGAACATCATCGAACTTCACCCATTCTTTATCAAGATTTATAACGTGTAATGTGACTTTCAAACCAAGAGTAAAAGATAAATCAAACGCAAAATCTATGATGATATCTGGAATAATAGTTTTAATAAGCTCATGTGTTATAGTGAAATTCGCACCTGCGGAAAATATGAGTTCAACAAACTCGTTCTTAACAACGTTATAACTAACAATGCCTACTACTTCAAACTCTATAGAAAAATTAAACCATGGAATGCCTATAAATACGTTCTCTATAGTCTGAACATTCCTTGTTACACCATCAAATTGAGTGATTTGATAAATCTGACTACGCAAACCATACTCATTGCTTCCGCCACGTTGCAACATTATGCGATTTACTTCATTAAGATAATTTTGATATCTTATCTTCCAATCCATTATTATATTTTGGATATTTCGCTTTTCTTGTTTAATACTGTCTTTAATTTCTCGTCTTTTGCCACTTTGATGCACAAAATCGTATTTTTGTTGTAGATCATAAATTTGCTGGTTTTTGGTTTTAATATAATCATCTATTACCCAATACTGCATTTGATGTTCCAACAAGTAATTAGTTTTATCATTTTCTGCTTCAATTATCAGCTTTTCACTTTCACTTGCATTGTAATCCAACACAGTCAAAGTAGCTTCTAACTCTGCAATCTTCTTTTTTGAGATGTTTATTGCCGTTTGATTAATAATTGGTTCAGTCTCTACACCAACCGTATAGGTAGTCATTCCTGTATATGGGTCATATAAAAAGTTTATTTTGCAAACGTCACCATGATATTCAATCTGATTTAAATCTCCCCATATCAATTCCAACACGTGATCTTCTATGTGTTTTGCAGGATTTATTTCCAAAGTTCCAAGCATCCCAAATGGACTATCCGCCGCAATGTTTTCGCTATAACTTGAGTTATCTATACTATCAGCAGTAATAGATAAGTTAGGTTTAATATCGGCTATCTGTATTTTAAGAGAATATTTTTCTGACGCGATCCCATTATAATATATTTGCACTTCAAATTTATCGCCCGTAACGTACTGATCGAATTTAAAATCCTCTATTACATTTCCAGCGAGCGATTTTACTATTTGACCATTAATATATAATATATACCTATCTATTGCCACATTAGCACCGATTCTAATTTCGCAGTAAGAATCACTTACATCCCTATTTAATATACACGGCTGAACCAACAAGTTAAAATATTGGGCTTCATATTCCAAGATTACAGCATTTACTTCAATATCATCGCTCGGCATTTTTAATAAGACACGTTTAACCGAATTCGATGTCTTTATAAATTCAATATGTGTATTATATGGTCTTTTTTCAATATAGAGTTCGACTATTGCCTGTGAAATTTCACAAACTACCTTGCCATAATAATCAGTCCAAAATGGCACACCATTCAACCTTACAAGAGCATTGCGAATTGGCAAGTTATTCTTTGTATCGTACACCTCTATTACTTGTATTACAGACTCCGCGATTATAGAATCATTTAACAAGATATTCTCATTATTTGTTGTGTTTTGCCCGATTGCAGTAGTATACCCTCCAAACTGCATCGCAAAACGATTTAGTCTAGTTAAGATATAATCATCTGGATTTTCAGCATACGGCAAATACGTATCATCTTCTATTTGTGCAACACTAGACAATTCTCGAATCGTTGCAGTTGAGTTGTTCATCGTTGCTGAAATGAACGTAGGGTGGCAGATGGAAAGCGCAATAGCAATTAGCACCACAATTGTTATAATATTCTTCATTTACAGATCTCCTTTGTTGATCACCAGAACTCCATCGTTTGCTTTCGCAATAGTTAGTGATCAGTGGCATCCTTTAAGTTTGAAATACAATTTAAATATTTCACTGAGCTATTTGTGATAGTAAATCTTTTAAATCGCTAAGATTTAATAGATGTTTACATGGTTATTAATATCGTTGTCTAAATTTAAGGTCGCAGTAGAGGATATTCCGATTCTTCCGTTTCAAAATTCCAAATTTCTTCATCCCATTTGAGATTAGTTCTAATCCATTCCGCTGAAGTTAGATCGCCTTCTGTAACCATTTGCCCTGTTAAATTAATCACTGCCTTACTCGCCTCAGATAATTCTGAGACATAATAGCAATTTGATTCCTCAACACCGTCCTCTGTTAGTCCGATTATCGTCCCGAGGAAAGCATCATTAGTCGAAT
>JAITLB010000069.1 GCA_031278175.1 Christensenellaceae bacterium | reverse complement strand
CTCTTAGTTACCTGTCTTAATTCTTCACCGGTTTTTGAGATTTTCGCCTGCCTGTTAAAAGCAGGGATAGTGTTAAACAAACCAACACTTAAAATACCAATCAACAGTAGCACTACGGCGATTTCAACTACAGTAAATCCTCTCTTCATAGTCAACCCTCCGAAACATACCTATTCTAAACTATAGAATTGCGCATTGTCAACTGAATTAAAATCCGTTCAATTTCCAATTAAGCATTAAAGAAAAAGGCGTAGCCCCTCCCGGTGGGAGGGGGTTGGGGAAAGTTTTTTGCTTCATCTTGCTCGTACTTCGCAAGCCATGATTCATATTATATTTATTTCAAAAAATATTAGATAGTTATATTTTATACTATTTTTGCTTATGAATCATATGTTTTTACCGACAAAAACAGAGTATTCCAACATCGATTTAGGGACACCTGAGGGGATATGTTACTTCATATTCTTATCAAATAGTTGATTTCACGGAAATATTGATTGCAAAATATTAAAGCATATGTTTTATTTATATGTAAAATATTAGTTAATTAATGCTATTTTTTTGCAAAAAGGTTGACATTGCAAAAATTAAAGTATAAGTTACCTCTATAAATTTGGGGGTTTTATGAACAGGCAGTCTCTTGGTTTCCGCATTAATTTAGCAATTTGCGGAATTTTTTTAGTTGGTATTATAATGGCAGTTGTTTCAGTATTAGTTTTTGAAATAACATTAAAAGCAGTTAACGGAATAGCGAACACTTCTTTTCCACTGTCTTCCAGTGTATCCAATCTTTCCGATTCTTACCAGCAGATTCGTTATGCATCCAGAATGTATTTGCTGACGAACGATATTCAATATTATAATTTTGCTAAAAAGGCGAACAATGAAGCGTTAGAGCTCTTTAACGACATCGAAAACATCATTGAAGACGCTTCGGACGTGGAAATAGTAACCGCAATAAACAATGCAACTTCACTTAAACAAAAAATCAATGATTATACGAAACTGCTTGACATTGGCAAGGATCAACTTGCCCAACTGAACAAGCTTGTAGACACGGCAAGCGAAGCCGAAATGCTTTTCGCTACAGAACTGAACGAGTTGGGCGACACGATCATTGACATACTCAAAAATACTGACGTCAATGATAGTTCATATACCGCTATTTTTAACAGAGTTACTGAATTATTGAATATTACATCGGATATGACTAACATTACGGCTGCAGATGTGGGAAATGCGAAAACTGCTAAGGAAACTTTGTCGGCAAGATTCACGATCGGTTGGGACAAAAGTTTAAGCGAAGTAGATAAGCATTTAAAACGCTTTAATTCAACGTTTACAACCGAAAGGGGAAAGAAAAGTCTTGCAATCCTCATTGAGCAATTCAATATCTTCTATGATTCAGTAAAACAAGCTGTAGTATTAATCGAGCAGATTTCGGCGGAAGATACTAACACTCGTATTAAGCTTGGCACTGAAATTTTAGACCTGTTATCAAAACTTTCCACTGAAGTTTTGGAGTCGTCCGCTAATGAAAGCACTTCGCTCGCCACTCTTGTCAACAAAGCTAATAAAGGTATTTTAGGAGTAGCCGCCCTTTTCTTTGCCTGCGCTCTGTTTGTTGTTTTATATATCAATCGTAAAATTGTTAAAAAGCTTGGAATCTTTGTAGGAATGGTCAGAGAGTTCACAAGCGGAGACGGGGACTTGACAAAGCGTGTTCCAGTCACCACTAAAGATGAAATCGGACAATTAGCTTCAAATTTTAATGAGTTTGTCGAAAATGTCCATAAGATTATTACTGAAGTAAAAATCGCAGCGGACGATGTGGCTTCTGGCAATAACGAACTTGCCGCGACTATGGAGGAACTTTCCACTACGTTCAGTATGCAATCCGAACAGATATCCGCGGTCGCTGGCAATATGAATACTATGAGCGAATCTTCAACCGAGATGGTCTCAAGTTTGAGTAAAAATATGGATAAGATGACCGACGCCAACACATCCATAGAGGATGGTAACCGGCAATTGAAAATTGTCGTAAATCACATGAACAGCATCAAAGACAAAACCACTCAATTGAGCAATACTGTAAACAGCCTTAATGAATCTTCCGGCAAGATCGGCGAGATACTGGGTGTTATTAACGACATAGCGGATCAAACGAACCTTTTGGCACTAAACGCAGCGATTGAAGCCGCCCGTGCGGGGGATGCGGGACGCGGTTTTGCGGTGGTTGCCGATGAAGTCCGGAAACTTGCCGAGCGTACTCAAAAATCCACTTCTGAAATCGCCGAAATCATTAACAGCCTACAAAATGAATCCGATATTGCATCCAGAGAGATGAAAGGAGCAAGTGACAGCGTCGGCACTGGCCTTGACAGCATAATCCAAACTGATGCGAAATTTACCGAAGTCGTACGTTCTGTAAAAGAGATAAACGAGACAACGCAAACTGTAAACAACGGCATACGCGACCAATTCACGATGTTACAAAGTATAAACGACAATACCCAAGGACTTGCTTCCGGTATTGAAGAAAGCGTTCATGTGGTCAGTGAAGTCACAGTGACCGTAAATCACCTGCAACAGCGGGCTGATACTTTGAAAAGTGTAGTTGCTAAATTCAAAATCTAAGGAAATGCTGATTAGATGCAATTTTTGTCGTTCTGTGCGAAGTCAGCATGTGAGTGAAGTACTTAAAATGTCATTCCACCTTGCACTTCGTTAGCAAGTTCTTTGCCGCACGGTAAAATCCAAGCCTGCGGCAGAGTTTGTCCTGTGCGAAACTGCCATTATCTCAAGTGTAGCCTCTCCCGGCGGGAGGGGCTACACTTGGGGAGCTTCTGTTATTTTACTGTTTAATTTAGAAATAGAATTTAGTAGATATAGTATCCGATAAACTGAGGCACTATAAGTGTTTCGTGCGAAACGATAAAACCTGTATTCAATCAACATTTCCCTAACGGAGTGCGTTATGGGAAAGGACAGTGTTTATTGTAATAATATAATATAGGTTTTGTTATAATAAATTGATAAAAAATACTAATAAAAATACAATGTTAATTAAAAATATAGTATATATGAATCCATATCTAAGTGGACATATTGGACATTGGAGATTAATTGAAACTCATTTTAATAATAAAATAGTATTTTATTTTACTTAAAAATTATATTCTGTTTTAAATTTTCTGACAAAAATTTTGCCAATGAGTGATTGACATTTTATAAAAAAAGTTTTATACGTTGTTTTAATGAATCTTTGGAGGATTTCTATGTTTACTAAGCGGCAAGAGTTTCTGGCAGAGGTTGTCGGCACAATGGTGTTGATCTTGTTCGGTTGTGGTGTTTGCGCTATGGTCAATCTTTTTGGCGCCGACACAAAAGGTGGTTTTACAAACATAGTATTTGGCTGGGGTCTCGCGGTGACTTTCGGCGTTTATACTGCTGGCAAAGTTTCCGGCGCTCATTTGAATCCTGCCGTAACGCTTGGACTGGCCGTTACAGGACGCTTTCCATGGAATAAAGTATGCTATTATATCGTAGCCCAAATTATCGGTG
>JAITLB010000052.1 GCA_031278175.1 Christensenellaceae bacterium | reverse complement strand
TTCATGAATAGATCTATTGACGTAATTGTTGCTACGACAACTTTTGAAATGTGGTTTTATATTGACAACGCTAGGTCTACAATTGACTATGAGATTGCGTCAAGTCTAGATAATTATCTTCAAGAGTCTATAAGACCAGGACACAACCAAGAAAATATCGAACGTCACATATTATATAACGAAGAAGATTTAAATTTGCATTTCTTTCTACTAAACAATAACAAATTAACCCTCAAAGAGATTCAACAAGTTTGGAAATCAATTATAGACAACACTGAAAATAATTCACAAGTTGTGAAATCGGCTTTAGAAATTGCCGAGAGTACAGGTTGGAGTGATTCAACAAATGGAATCGAAAAACGTGCCATGCTTGCTATGGGAGCATTAGAAACAGCGAGCTTCATAAAACTCGAAGACGATAGAGATTTAGAAACTTTATCATCCGATTCATGTTTAACAGGTTTTATAATACCTAAAAAGGAGTCACTTAGCATACTTAAAAAGTTTCGCGATATTGAAGAATTCTTTATTAAAAAATTATCGGGAACCAAACCAAAAACCGAGACACAAATAAAACTATCAGATCTTAATAATGAGCTAAATTCGAGAAAAGAAAATAATGAACATCTTTCATTTAGTGATTTTAAGACAATCTTTCATTATGTCTGTGAGAGAAAGTGGTTCATATCCTCCAAATGCAATGAAAACGGGTTGTTTGTTGTCGAAGCTCTGCATTCGGAAAAAGATATATTTGAAATGCGCTCACAGCGAGATTTATTCGTTGATTTTGTTAATGATAAGCTGCAAGAGAAGTGCAATCAAAGTAGCGATAATGAGACACCTGTAGAGTATTCAATTAAATGGTTAGAAAGCGAATATAATATAAAAATAGGACGCAAGACGTGTTCAGATGATCCTTATTCAGATGATCAGTATATTAAGAAAGAACTCAGAGGTGCTTTGATGCATTTAACCCAAATTGGCATACTGCGATTAAATAGTTCAAGTTTGTTATCGTCTCATTATCCTATGAAAATCGACCGCATGGAGAAAGATATACATAAAGAATATGATAATAGTCACTACAAGCAAATAGAGAATTACTATAATGGCAAAGTTCAACAAATACATATAGTCGGCGATTTCGTGCAACGCATGTCTGAAGATCCAACCAGTGCTGAAAAATTTGCAGATGACTGTTTCAAGTTGGATCGCGATTTATTCATCAAGAAATATTTTAGTGGTAGAGAAAAAGAAATAACCCGAAGTATTACGGCAAAATTATACGCTAACATGTTTAATAGTTTGTCAGCGACACAAAAAGAGATAGTAAATGACAGAGAATCTAAATATATCATCGTACGAGGGTGTCATGGTTGTGGGAAAACCAAAGTTCTCGCTCACAAGGTAGTATCATTATTAATGTTAGAAGACATAAAACCCGAGCAACTCCTAATGCTTGTGCGCTCTCGGCTAGTTACTACTGAATTTATAGAGCAATTATCATCACCCGAAATGCTTGGCAATGCGGCTAATTACATATATGGTCCGCATTCTAGATGTATAGAAACAATCAATTCCTATTGCCTAGATCTGTTTGGAAAAGATTATTCAAAAAATTCTAATACTAAAAATATTGCAAAGAGAGCGACAAATTATATAATAAAATCGAATAAAATAACCAGTAGAAAAATTATGAAATCCGTTTTAATCATTGATGAAGCTCAGGATTTAACTAATGACGAATTTGCGCTTGTAGATGAACTGAGCAAAAGAAATCCTGATATGCGAGTTATCGGTGTAATTACTTCTGAGCAAAGTATATCTAGTTCTGAAAAATCAATCATAGGATGGCTGCAAGAAAAAGGAGCAAAAGAGTATGAATTATTTGATAATTTCAGAAATTCCCGAAAAATAATTGACTTGACTAACGAATATGCAAAAAATAACTTTAATGTTCCACAAACGGGAAAATCTGAAATGAAATCAGTGTGCACAAATGAAGGTGAAGTCTGCATTACATTATATGACAAATCAAGAAATTTAGTATTACCAGTCGTTGCCGATATACTTAATAAAATAAGAGAAAATAAACTTGCTGGCTCAACATGCATACTAACTCAAATGGATGAGGACGCGACTGCATTGGTCTCCCTATTAACCAAATACAAAACACCAGAATGCAAAATATCCGCAAGATATATCCCAGCAAATCTTCTTCCTTTTAAATTGAATGATTTGCTGGAAATACGCTTTTTCGCCCAAATGCTAGATTTGGAATATGATAATAATCGATTAATTAAACCTGAGGATTGGAATATTGCAAAACAAAAAATGTGCGATGAGTATAAAGGCAGTGTCGCTCTTGATTGCGCAATTAACATGCTTGATTATTTTGAAAGACTCAATGACAAAAAAATATATGAATGCGATTTCTCGAAATTTATATATGAATCACAAGAATACGATTTTCTAGCAGCTCATTATCTCAAAAAAACTCAGTATTCAGAAATAGTTGTTTCTGCATTTGAGACATCTAAATTTGAAACATCTACAATTGGGATTTGTAAAGGGATCGTGTTTGACAATGTTTTCTTAGTCTTAATGCCAACGAATCAAATGGAGTATAAATATATCTATCGTGGCATGACTAGAGCAAAAAATAATCTATATATCCATTCAATTCCAGAATACTTCTCGGGAATTAATTTGCATGGTGTAAATGTAATTAACGATGGGGAAAATCACAAAGAGCCAGACGAAAAAATAATTATCTGCTCACATAAAGATGTGGATTTAGGATCTTTTTCAAGACGCAATGAGCCAAAGAGTAATGAATATATAGATGCGATTTCTAAATTACGTTGTCAAGATGAATTAATCGTTGAAGAAAATCATGATGATTATTTGTGTAGCACCAAATGCGGAGGAATTAAATTTGAATTTTCAATAACTATGCGTAAACGCATTTCGCGATTACATCGTAAAGGGTACAAAATCCAGAGCGCAAAAGTCAATATGATCGTATGGTGGCGATACAAAGATGAATCTCCACCCGCAGAGATTAAGGAAACTAAAATAATATTACCGCAAATACTCTTTGTTAAAGAGTAAGATGACATTCTAATATAATGCAGTTTGAAAATTGCACATGCTATCAAACACTTGATGGTTTCCCATTTGACAATTGCTTTAACTACAAGGAACAGAATAAGAGATTAGCGCTTTTAATAAGTTATAATTCATTTTAATGTTATCGTGCGGCGATTGGTTTTTGCTTAGAAATGCATAGTTAGCATCAACTCTTAATATTGAAAACTGTGGCATAATGCTATTAGTGGTTGGAAATATATAATTCTTGAATAATTTGAAAATTGCTTGCATGTAAGTAATTGATTATGGTAATATAATATTGTCAATAAAAAACTGAATTTATAGAGAAGGTTTGCTAGAAATATTAAACAAGGCATTTCTTTAAGTTTGAATTGTAAATAATAAATGCTC
>JAITLB010000071.1 GCA_031278175.1 Christensenellaceae bacterium | reverse complement strand
GAACGGTAACCTTGCAAGAAACGAGCGTTGATCATCAAGCGTATTTAGACGAGTTTGAGGATGCAGAGTTTGAAGTTTTAGACTATATCGGTGAATTCACTGGATATAAGACATTTGACCTTTCATTATTTGATGCACTAGACTATGTAGACTTAGATGAAGAAAATTGCGAACCATTCAAAGCAAAATTCAATGTTACATACGATGTTCAATCTAACATTGTAACGCTTTGTGTTGAAATGCCTGACGAATCAGGCGAGGTGTTAATTGACACTATCTATGGGTTGGCTTTCCAGAATGCAAATGGGGATATAGATGCATATTTGGACATAGACGGCGAAATAGTTTTATTAAGCGAACTTGCGACAAATGGACTGATAGACAACACAGGCTGGCTTAAAAATTTAATTACATTTGGTGCTCTTGCGATAATTGCTGTTCCTATAGCGATAGTTGCAGCTCCGCTAGTAATATCAGTAGTGAGCGTAACGGTTCTTGCAATAGCTACGGCAGAAATCGTGACGGGTGTTGCAAACTACAACCATAATAAGAGACTTGCTGACCCTGGTGCTCTAATTAATGACCAGAACACTGGTTATTGGCACAACTGGAAATTTGGTTGGAACACAATGTACCATAATGGTTGTGCACTAATTGCTGTTTACAATGTGATGATACTTCGAGAAAACCCTCAAAAGATGGCAGACATTGTTCGTTTTTACGAAGTTACGGGTGGTCAGTTAATGTTTGGTCTTTTCGGTACTGATCCAACGCACTTGCCACAGTATTTAAATTCAAAATCCGTAAAGACAGTGGTTTATAATTCGCTCGATTTACTTCAATCGGCAGCAAATAAGATGTTGAGTACGCAGCAAATTCTTCTCACGTACTGGAATCCTGGGGGTATATTTAAAGGAGCGCATACCATTGCTGTGTCAAAATCAGGGAGTATTTATACTTCATATAACAACGCAAGCGATAATAGTGCGCATAAGTATGCCTCTTTAAGTGATATTATACCTGGCGCGTTTATGATGGGTTACATAGTCGGATAATGTTCAGCTGTTACAAAATATCTAGAGGAGTTAAGTTTGGAACTGTGATAAAAAAAGCATTTACTTTATTTTTATTTGTAATCTTCATGCTTTTTGTATTGAGCGCATGCGCTTCGCCTTGGGCGATAGAGATAGCGCAAATGAAAACAACATGGAAATCTGAAACCCCGTTTATGCAGTTTACGGTTCCTACCAATGGAGCAAATGGTGTTGGTTTTGGATATGTTGTCGATTCAAATGGCGAGGAAAGGGATATTTGTTTTTTTTGGTCGGGTGTAACAAGTTGTTTTTATATACATTTAACAAATGGTGAAACAGATTACAAAAAAATATTCGCGGCGGATGATGTTGTCTTATATGGAACATACTCATATCGTAGCAAAAGAAACAAGCAGGTCAAATTAACTATTAAAGATGAGGTGTATTCTGACAGATTATTTAATGGTTTATACGATTCAATAATTTTAACTTATCTCTAGCATATTGAATCGGAAGATAGCTCAACCAATTTGCAGAGATACAGCGAATTGATGGTGAGCTTGGATGTTTATGCAAGCAAATAAGCAAAAGATTATCATCATTGTCATAATAATGGTTAACAACAATTTGCTCTTTGTTGCGATTGCACCACTGGTGTGCTACTGATTTCATACCGAAAGAGTTTTATTAACCGAACTTGCGACAATTGGATTGATAGACAATACTGGCAGGAATAAAAAATTAATTGCATTTTGTGCTCTTGCGATAGTTCTCGATCCTATAGCGTTCCGCTAGTAGTAGCAGTGGTGAGAATAAAAGTTGTTGCAACGGTAACTACAGCAGAAAAGGTGTCTGGCAAACCCAACTACAATCATAATAAAATTCTTGCTGCCTCTGGTGGTATAATAATCATCAGACTTCTGATAATTGAAAAATCGGAAATTGGGTTGGAACACAATGTGCCGTAATGGTTGCGCACTAATTGCTCTTTACAATGTGATGAGACTTCGAGAAAACCTTCAAAGGATGGCAGACATCGTTCGTTTTCACGAACTTACTGGCGGGCAGCTAATGTCTGGGCTTTTAGGTACTAACACATGGCACTTACCACGCTATTTAAATTCAAAATCCGTAAAGACAGCAGTTTATTATTCGCTCAAATCACTTCAGACGGTAGCAAATAAGATGTTGAGTGCGCAACAAATTCTTCTCACATACTGGAATAGCGAGGATATATTTGACGGATCGCATACCATTGCTGTATCAAAATCTGGAATTATTTATACTTCATATAATTGGAATGGCATGGGCAAAACGTATGCTCATATACTTCAAGTGATAGTATAGGGACCAAGTTTATTATGGGTTACATAGTCGGATAATGTTCAGTTTTTACATAATATCTAAAGGAGTTAAATTCGAAAACATGATGAAAAAATTGCTTACTGTACTCTTACTTATAATCTTTATGTGTTTTGCACTGAGTGCATGTGTTGCTCCTTGGGCAGCAAAGATAGCGGAAATGAAAACAACATGGCAATCGGAAATTCCGTTTATGCAATTTATGGTTTCAGGAAATGAAAACATGAGGGGCATTGGCTTTGGACTTGTTGTAGATTCAAACGGCGGTGGAAAGGATATTTGTTTTTTTTGGTCATGCATAACAGTTGAATTTTTTGTCTATTTAACAAACGGTGAAACAGATTACGAAAAAATAATCGCTTCGGATGACAATGTTGTCTTATATGGAACATACTCATATCCCAACAAAATACGCAAGCAGGTCAAATTAACTATTAAAAATGAGTTGTATTCTGACAGATTATTTAATGGTTTATATGATTCAATAATTTTAACTTACCTTTAATATTGAATGGGAAAAATCCGACAACCTAATTGCACACAGTGGCTCGGAAACTGGCATCGATGCATGATTTGCAATGCCAAATGTAATATAAAACAAGAATCCGTTTTTAGTGATAGATGATTTCTTTTATACTATTACAAAATTCATTCTTTTCAATTGCATGAACATCTAAATTGCTACATGTCCTCATCTGTTTGCAAATTATCACAAAGCCCAGACACGCTCTAATTTCCAGTTATTACTTGAGATACTTCGAGTTTTTAGTTACAAGCGATCATTTGATTTCTAAAATTGAATATCGCGGGCACATCATAAAATCGTTGTTGCAGACCCAACATTTTTAACGAAAGAACATTTTTGCATTTAAATCGTTACTCGTTAAGTTTTGAAACTAAAAGCGCGTTGTTGGTCTTGAATCTAATGTCTGAAACGCGAGAGTATAATTCGCTTGTGACTTCGATTTTCTGCGCTCAACTCAAAGCCATTCAACGTGCTACATTTCATTTTCGCTGATTGCGTGAGAGGCATAAGCGTC
>JAITLB010000012.1 GCA_031278175.1 Christensenellaceae bacterium | reverse complement strand
CGCAAATCCCGCACACATAACGATTCAAATAACAACCCAACTGTATTAAAATCAGTCAGCAAACTATGTTGATCCATACGTAGTGCCGCGCTAGCGATCGAAGGATCACAGAAATGCCTTGGTGCATGGGTTCTAATTCTAGTTTTTGATCTAACTGTAGAATTCCATGCTGGCAAATCATCAATGACATGAATTCTTTTAAGTGCGTTAATACAATTTTCAATATCTATCGATCCGCGTTTGTGATTTTCTCTTCTTAGGTCTTTTTCAATTATTTCATTAGTTGCCATTGATGCTGTACAGCGAGCAAGACTGCGGATTATGTGGTACACCAGCTCGGGATCTATTTTTATTCCATCCACTCTGCTCACTTCTTGATTAACAACGGCATCCAGGTAATTATACACATGTTTTTGCGCTATTTCTCCGTCACTTACGATTGCCTGTGGCCAACCACCTCTAGCAACTGCATATGCTAATTGTTTTATCTACAGTGACGAAAATCCACAAATTTTTGTCTCTCCTGCAAACAGTGATGAAAGACTAACTTGTCCACTAGATTCCATGGATTCCCAAAGACTCATAGTGCGCATTTTTAGTCGCGCTATTCTTCCCGTTCCTGTATGCATAGTTGCACCTTTGAGTGGCAATGCATAACCTGTAAGGATGAATTGGGCTGTAGCAGAGCGTTCATCGACAACAAAGCGGACCGCATCCCATAAAATTGCCGCATCATACCATTCAGCTATAAGTCTTGGTGTTTCGCCTTCTAATAGTAGTGTCGGCATAATATCTACAATTTTCATATAATCATCACGCTTATTGGGTCTTGCATTAGCAAAACACTTTTTGATTTTTGCTTTGCAGTGCTTGTTTTGCCGCACCACTTGGGACCCTCGATAAGAACAGCTCCAGATGACTTTATCAATTCCCCTAGTACGCGGTCAGCTATTCTTGGTAAATAATCATTAATCATAATTTAAATACTCCAATTATTTAATTTGTGATAGAAATATTAATTGTCAGCAATTTGTATTGAGCAATACATATTAGTTTCAGTGCTAGATGGGATCGGGTTAGTCGTGTCAATTTAACATTAAGTGATAGATTGGATTGACACGTGTCTTGAGTAGTTAACATTAAAGTATTAGACAAATTAGTTATCTTGGATCACTTAAGCGAGTGCCCCTAAGCAATATTTGCGTTTTCAAAACATTAAACGATAAATACCATTTGACAATTTTGTAGGCTAAAACAAAATCGGAAGCTACTACAAAATAACTAATTGGGTCTCAAATTGTATATTGAGTAGGATATAAGTTATTAATAACTGCTCTTAATTTAGGTGATTAGTCCTTACGGTTCAAGAGCGGATTTTATGTCCTTCTCTCAATCCCGTGAATGCAATACCAAGTATAATTCGATTTATCACTACCACTTATTTGGAACAAAAGCAGAGTTTAGTGATTAGCATGTTTTTGCAAATATTACACAATGACTACTTCACGCACGACCTGCTACGATTTACTCTCGCTAGTTTCATCTTTACATTTGCTCTGGTATTCAGGCAGCCTCGATCAGATATGTTTTGTGCTCACGTTGTTACTCTAGAACCTTTTGGGCTCTCCCTATAGTTTCAATTTCTATTTCTATATAATCAATTAAGCGAATCTCATGATACAATTTTAAGCTATTGGTTGTTGCAACCATTGGGGTAGTCTCCGACTATGGCTTTGAAATTTATGATTTTTCCAGAGTTAAATTGACTAGTTAACAGACTAGGTAATAAGCTGAAAGCACGCTTTTAATATCCCAGTTACTCACTTGGGAGGTTACCATGTTATTAACACAGATCCCACCGAATGTATGTAACAACCATGTATCTTAATGGTTGAAACACTAACGCGAATTCTAGGTGTTAATGTAAACATGATCCAAAACTTGAGCATACTTTCTTTGTAGTGAGTCCGGGGGCTCACATTCAGCCAGATAAAATTTCCGACATAACATTAGCTCAAGAACTCTGCCGTGTTTATTGAGTTAAGCAGATAGTCAGCTTTTTTGCTCGTATATTTTAGTAATGCTAAGCACTCACATGATTGCGACCGTACTTTGCTCAAACGCATATTTTGCGCGTTTGATAAAATTGGGTACGAGTCCTATTCAATCTTTGATGAATGCAGTAGTCATTTTTAATCTCCATGGAATTTTTGTAGTAGTCATAAATTAGATTAATCCGAGAATATAGTCTTAACATGTAAAACGAAGATTCACTCTAAGCGCGAATATATAAAAAACATTAAAGGCTACACAAATGTCACCACTAAAAACACAGCGATTACACAAGAAATATATTCAGATAAATATTGGGTTTTTAAACTCCTTACATTATATAATTAGCAATCCAGTTCAAGCTACTAGCAAGTCATCATGAAATATTTCAATTAAAACATCTATATTTCATGCTATCTGTGAGCGATCATTAGACTAGTACATATTATAAACCACAAATGCTAAAAACTCAACAATTAATTCGTATGTTATAAATTTATTAAAAAATACTTCAAATACTTGCAAAAATACAGCAAACGTATATGTATTATGACTTTTAAGCTAATTTTGAATTAATACTGCAAGTCACTAGAGTTGTCATATAAAGATATTTGAGTTGTCTTTTCGTTGCGCAAGTGAACTGGATTAGTGTATTCAAAATGGTATTTCTAAAGAAACAATTAAAAAGCTTGAGTGCACTTAAAAATGCACTCAAGCGTGAGTTTAATGTGTGATGGGTTTGAACTACTTTACTGCTCTAATTTGACTCACCGCGAAGCCTTTTATACAATTCAGCATCTTCTATTACTGTAGATTCTGGTAGTATATCAGAATTTATGTCATAGTTATATAAAATTACTGGATGCAATGTCAAAAAGAATTCACCACTTGAAAGTGCTTCAAGCGGGAATGCCTTAATGCGGGTGTCAGATATTTTGGGCGATCCCCCCTTGTATGGGTAAATTGCACCTGCGGTAAGGATGCCTAGATGCAAATAACTTACATCGTCTTTTGTGTAGCGAATGCTGTCATATCTAGATTTAGCAAACTCACTTGCTAGCAGTGAAGAAATCATTCCTTTTAGGATATTGTTTAAGTTAGGATCTTCTACTAGATCCCGATCTAAAAGCCTCATTGAATTTAATTGTTGCCAGTTGTATATATCTAGAAAGCCTTCTACGGTAAGTGTCGAATGGCGAGTAACTGAACTCGTATCTGTAGTCACGGCGATAGAGGGAGCTACGATTTCGTTTAGGACGGAATTTTTTATTGTGACATCGCTTGAATAAGATGTTCCATCTATGTCAGCACTGCATATATGAATACCGAAGTTGCTTATATTTCGGACAATACATCCGTCAATAGTATATTGCGCGTTGTAACTGTCAACACCGTAAAACCCGTTTTCAAAAATTGAATATTCTAGTCTAACACCAGTAATATATTCGGCAGTTTTCCAACCAACTTGAATTACAGGTCCACGAAGTCCGTCAGGGATGCTAATGCGAGATGGATCATCGTTTCGAATAATAACGTTGCTTATTGTAACGTTTGAAGCATTGACCATTATAATATTAAATCGCTCTGAACTGTCATGTACTCCCGTATTTTCTCCCTTATTAACATAATCGATGCCATCTAAGGCATATCCATTGCCATATAAATTAGTTTTTAGCTTAATCCCTTTATCTCCATCAACGAATTTCATATCATTTCTAAAATACACGTCATGACCATTTTCCGTAGCGTTGTATATATCATCTGGTGTATGACAATCAACACCGTTATACACAGTAAATGTGTATGACCGTTCCACTGGTACGGTTTCATATGGTCTATTGATGGCACTGACAGTAATAGTGACTGTTTTACCACCTGCGAAGTCCCCCACCAATGTGACAAGGCCCTCGCTATCTACAGTCGCCAATGAGGCATCATTAGATATAAAGAGGAGTTCTTCTTTTATATTGACTTCTAATGGGAATACAATACCAATTTGAAACGCATTTGCGACCAAATCGCCGCCAGCGTAGCGTTTATTGCCATAATAATTCTTTAATGCAATACCACGCGCATCGCTATATGCCGATTTATCTAGCACCAATAAACTAATAGGCTTTACTATATCAACTGTGATAGAACATATTGGAGTATCTTCTATATATGCTGTGAATGTTACATTTCTTGCG
>JAITLB010000221.1 GCA_031278175.1 Christensenellaceae bacterium | reverse complement strand
CCAGTCTTTTTATATACTCAATATTCTAAATTCACATCATAGTCAGCAAGTGCTAATGATTTAGAACCTTTTATTTGTGTAATTTGAGCAAACAAACTACATTTATGATGTACTATTGTTCTTGTATTCGATGTCACTGCAGCATACTATATACAAACTGACTATTACTCCGATAATAATTATCTTACTGTATTTTGCGTGAATCTTCGCATTAATATGATCTCAAAATTATCAGAATTATTAAATGCTCATTTTAGTTTAACACGTATATTCATATAATGCAAGAGTAATATCCGCATTTACAAGTATTTATACTCAGATTGCATTAGCAAGCTATCCTTAATATGAATTGAGTATTGAAGTAAGCACGTTATGCTTAACATCATTTCCGCAGATCTTCAGTGAACATTATTATTTCCGTTTGCGAGCTTACTGCGTCAGCTTTATTTTTTATATTAGCAATGTATTCAACTGGCATCAATGTCTTTAAATCACTTATCTTTTCTTGACTACGTTGCATTTTGCTACGAATTATGGCTTCCATTTCATAATCACACAACCCATCGTATTCTTTGACAATTTCAATCAAGTCTTTTAAATAATCATTCTGATTTTTAAAGGTTTTGATTAAATAATTTAATACTGATATAACAGTATTTCTCTTCTTATCAAATTTAAACTTTGTATGCGGTCTACAAATCTCATCAGCTAGAATTGAGAATTTCCTATCAAGCTCACTATCCAAGCCAAAACTTGCTTCTGATACATCCGCCTCGAAATATTTCAATACATTCTCGGGCGCGGAGATTTCAGCTAGCATTTGATCACGTCTTGCAATCGCAAATAATGCATTATCACCACGTTTTGCAAATGATATAGTTATATTCTCATCACTCCCATTTCGTACAATTCGAGTTCGCTGTGGTATCTCGCAAACCTTGTCAATTAATCCACGATTTGTTTTAATTTTGCTGTATAGATTCTTATACTTGTTATATTTGCTAACATCGCCATTATAACTGAAATTTGCTTCTTCGTATCTTTTTTTGAAGTAACTTGCTAGTGTTTCATCTTTAGTCAATGTCTTAGTGTCACTACCAACAACATTGTTTATAAGCAACATTTTTAGTGTCGAAATCCCTTTGATCAAAGTGTTTTTTTCGCCAATATCCGTTGGAAAGAAATTAATTATATGTATCGTTTCAAACATTCTCTTGTTAATACGATTGATTCTCCCAATACGCTGTACAACCCGTGTAGGATTATATGGTATATCATAATTGATAATGACTCCAGCTCTATTTAGATTAAAACCCTCCGATAGCGCATCGGTTGCAACAATGACATCGTATTCGTTTTTTTGTTGACCTTGAGGATATGACGCATCAAAATTTTCGCGTACTATGTTCCTATACTTGCCTGGTGTGGAACCCGTAAATAATAATGCGCGAATATTAGCTGCTAGTAACATTTCATATACGTATCGAGCAGTATCAGCAAAATATGAGAAAATAACAATTTTACGATCTGGAACTTCTTTTAGTAGAATCTCAAGCTGTTGTTTAACTTTATCGAATTTGGGATCAAAATCAGCATGAACTCTAGCAAACCATTCATTTCTAATTTCAAAGAGAAGATCTAAATCTTTTCTGATATCATCAATGAATGCATCCCTAAAGAGATCTTTCTTAAACATTGTGTTTTGCTTCTTGGATTTCTTAATGTTCTCAAAATCATTACCGCCAATCTCTAGCTCTTCTAATGTTTCATTAATATCATCGTCATTAGGGTTCTGCAAGTCACCTACACTACTGATCTGTACATACCCCATATCCCACAATTTGATAATATTTTCATATGATATTATCATGTCTTCAAGCGATTTTCTAAAAGCTATTTTTGAGCTTTCAAAACGCATAACAAGAAGTCTTTTAATAAATGTTGCTATTTCTGTTTGATATGAATTAATGTCTATATCAAGTATATTCTCATATTTTTTTACAAAAGCGATTGGATCATTTAGATATGTAACAGCACTATATCGCACGCATTCAAATTTTTCACTTAATCGCTTTAGGGTGGATATGTATAAATCTCGCATATCTAATAAATCATATTCAACTAGTTCAGGGTCAGCTACTACTGAGAATTTTATGCCCTGTTGGTGTAGATCCTCTGTGTATTCATCAATCTCGAGCAAATCTATATGACTTCTTCTTAAAATCACTGGCTCAATAATTCCACGTAATCTGTTTGCCAATTTCTCGAGATCATACTTTATTTCAGCTGACTGTTCCTTCTTCCATTTTCTTTCTAGTCTATCATATTCTACTATTAACTCGCGAAACCTGTTACTCAAATTATCTACATTGCTAAGCGTTGAATGACTAGGTATTTGAAATAATTTTAATAGTGAATATATGTCTTGAGGTCTATTGTTATACGGTGTGGCCGTTAATAAAATTACTAGGTTGTTAATGTTAGAATTCGTAGCACGATGTAAATATTGATAAGTCTTGGTATCTTCGTTTCGATATCGATGCGCTTCATCAATTATATATAATATAGGTTTATCAATGCTGGAGACTATGTCGTTAATAGAATCCAGTTTCCCATTGCTATATACATCTGCATTTGTAAGTTTGAAATCATTACAATACTCAATCCATTGATCTGTTAAATGAGGTGGTGCTATTACCATAATTTTATGTTCATGATAATTATGCGCTATGCATGCTGCTACTATAGTCTTGCCTAATCCGACAACATCTGCAATAATTACACCGCTATTTTTCTTTAAACAGTCAACTCCAAATTTTATTGCATCAATTTGATACTTTAGGTCCATAAATTTTTCGTCAGAAATTTTTCTTGGAGTATCTATTTCAATAGACGACATTCCACCATATAATTCATGTAACACCCTAACAAAAATATGGTATGGTGAAGGATTAGAAAATATCCAGAGTTTCTTTTTGATCTCATCGATGAAATCAGTATTAGAATCTTTTTGGTTTATTATAACTGTCGCTTCATCGTTCCATTTTTTGTTAAATATCTCACTATATCCTTTGTGTTTTTCATTATCACTAAATCTCTCGTTAATCTCAGACTGTCCTAATAACCCACTATATGTGAAATTAGATGATCCCATGAATACGACACCTTTCTGATCACCATCCATAGAATGCTCGTGTTTGTTGGTTATTATATAAACCTTAGAGTGATCTTGTTGCTTAGTCATCTTAATTTCAAGCGTGCCGTTTGCTAGTTTTTCAACGAATATCTTAAATGCATGTTGTGCCACGGTTTCATCAAATGCAACCGATAGTTCCGATTTGTTAAAAAGCTCAATAAAACCGTCAACATATTTTCTGTATTTATCACAATTAATCAACGTGTCATATAATTTACAAGCATAAGGATTAAGCGATTCTAACGGGTTAAGTCTAACATTCTTACAAAATAATTGTATTAGTTCTGGATCAATAGTATTGCCCACTAAAATGCGCATCTTTATATCTTTTAAAAGATCCGCTAACAGATTAAAACCTGAAAAATAAAAATAAGCCGATAAAATATCAATGCTCTCAGCATCTTTAAGGGCATTCCTTAAATGTGTTAACATTTTGCTATTTGTATTATCTATAATTGACATATAGTCTCCAATTATATTAAGCTATTTGCGTAATAAACATAATGTTTTGACGCATTAAAAATAAAGATGTACTAAATTAGTTAAGTCTAGAGTGCAATATTGTAGCAAATTATTATTAATAATCTGGTATGATTCAATAAGATTTATTATATAATCATAACTGAATTTGGTTCTAAGTTAATCACAAAGCACCCATTGATATGTGATAATTATATATTAATACTCATAACAAGTCAAATTAATCGCAACTTCGTCTTACTCTCTAACTGTTAATTTAGTTTGCAAATTCAATGAATCGAGTTTAGCATATCTTAATTTTGAATCTGTATCTTATTTATTCGATGTCATTAAAGTAGTTATATTGTTAAGTTGCAATCGATAAATGATGATTTTTATCGGCTAAAAGTGTAATTATAAATAGTAAAGACTAGCGCTTTTGAAATCCTAGGTTTAGTCTCGACTTTAACATCACAACTTACAGTACAGTAATATGATATTGAACATCCTAATCTAATGCTTTTTGTTGCGCACATAATATAGTACTACTACTTGCTACATAAGTGCAACTCTGATCCGACTCATTACATTTTACACTATTTTTTTGTAAGGGAAATATTATGATGTTATTAAGCTTTATGCAATTTCCATGTCGCACCCCTTTTTGCCTTATTATATGCTGTGATCCGTTTTTGCTTATGCGTTTTGCCCCCAACTTCAACATACTTGACGGCATATGCCTCTTAGCTTGCACATAACCTATCGTGCTCAACCAGAACTCTGCATTTGTCTCAATGTGAAATTAAAACACCATTCCTTATTGCGCTTTTATGGAGTGTCAATGAGTGCATTTTGAGTGCTAGTCTAAAATATTTTGTCGTCTGACGTGCAATAATAATGCAATGCACCCAAACATGTCCACATAAGTTTTCGATCTCAAATCTACTTAATTTCATTATTTAGTTATCAAATTAATCAGTCATCAAAAATATTACTTCTACCCGTTGAAATAGAACAACAATGACCTCTCCGGTGAAGATCTACATAGTAATGAAGAGCCTTTAATTTGACTATGAACTCCTGCCGCGTAGAATTAAATATCGGTCTATTTTCATCGGTGCTGGCATTGTGTATTTCAAGTAGACCACTTCCTCTGTTTTTCATAAATCCCATTCGCGTCATAAGATCACACAGTAGCGGATTGCGCCGAGCAGATTCAATAGAATTTATTGGTGTGGTCTTTATGGATTTACCCGCAACCATGCCACCTGGTGATATAAATTCAAAACGGTTATAATAACTGTAAATGCGAATTTCGTTTTCAACATTGGAATAATCTCGATGCACAAGTGCATTCACTAGTGACTCTTCTAATGCTACCCTCTCAAAGTCAAAGAATTTAACATCTTTATCGTTCACTATATAGTTACATACTGTAGTGTATATCTTAAGGAAATACATTCCTGCTTTGAAAAGCTTTATTATATTGCCCTCGCATTTATATTTCTCTTGTGTTGAAAGTGTATATGTGTTATTGTTTCCTGAATATCGTTTGCATATAATGCGTGATTGCTTGACGAGATCGTCATCAGCAAACAATGCACCTAAAAAAGTAATATCTCCATCTCGTGACATACCAAATAATTCATAGTCTTTTTCAGGATCAATGTCAATACCTGTGCGATCCTTATAGGTCGATTCGAAAAGTTTAAAATTGCAATCAGAAAACTTTATGCCAAAACTTTGCGTCTCATGTGATTTAGGGTCCCATTTTAATTTTAACTCGTTTAAGACATTTTTTGTGACAGGAGTCGAGCAACCTCTAAGTCTATAGAATGGTGTCTGAGTTTTATCATCATAATATAAATATTGAGTATCCATCCCACTGTAAATTTTAAGTAGCACAATCACTGCCCCGTCAATATTAATTGGCTCAATATCATAAGATAAAAAAGCAGGTTTAATATGTGTGCTAATTAAATCTCTCATTAGGTTAATAATGCTTGATTGGTATTCTATTCCAGTTAGTTTGGAATGCTCATCATCTACACCAAAATAAATACTACCACCAGTCCCATTTGCAAAAGCCGATACTGTCTTAAGCCAATGTATTGGAGTGTCTATATCAATGCTTTTAATTAACTCGTATTCACCTCTCTCGGATTTGAGAAGCTGATTTAGTCTCTCCATTTAAATATCCTCTCTTTTATATTCTTTTATCAGATCAAAATACACATTTAGCGTGTCTTAGCACTAAATTAGAATATATGTTTTAAATTTGTAAGGTTAATTAGCTAGTCTTAGTTGCTAAATTTCTATCTTTTACTATATAGAGATAAAGTAGCGATTAATTAGCGTCTCAATTGAAAAGCATTTTAACTTTAGTAAAGTAACTAAATAATTACTTGTGTTGAATGCTTTACAATACACAATATAGTATAATTGACACCACCCAACAAACACTACTTCAATATAATTAGTATGCTCTTATACAAAATGCCTCAATAACTAAATTAAATTATTATTTGCTATACTTTGGTGAGATTTTCAAAGTAGTAGCGTCCATAAAGTTTGCATTCCTTTGATCAAACTTACAATTATGTTAAAATAGTGGAAACCTAAATCGAAATACAGACGATGTCAATACAGATCCCAAATAGATCCGAGTACTACTACAAGTATAATTAAACATAAATGCTTTGCTCTTGTGTTTGTTTTGCATCAAAACCATAATTGAGCGTTTAATGAGTAAAACTTCAATAAGGTTAACTAGCAACACTACCAAAATTATCAAAGCAAAGACGCAAATAAAATTGTCGACAGTTCAGTGTGTCTACAACTCAAATCTACTTGTAGATTTGCAAACACAAGCCACCGTGATAAAATAATATTTCGCACTTTTATATATTATATCATCAGTACCACTTATCGTCAATATGCTCGCAAACCATTATTGCTTGGTTTAGTCTATGCAAACTAAATGTGCTAACACTAGTCTTAAAATATCGCAAAATATTGTTTAACTCGTACTCATGTTAAATGCCTTTTCATTATTTACACAAATGATTTGCATTTTTAATGATTATAGTGTATACTATTATTAATGTACATTCTCCATCTTGGATTTAAGGAGCACTATTCATGAGAAATGCTAAAAAGTGTTTAGCTACTGTATTGTCTGTCATATTATTGTCGACCATTTTCTTGGTTAGCCTAAGTGCATGCACTGGTTTAGATGAAATACTGCCATTTGATAAGTATACGAAAATGATTTTTGAAGAGTTCATAGACGGCGATGGTTTAACTATTAATTTACTTCTAGATGATCCTTCTGTATATGATTTCGATTCATGTGAAATCTCTATAGCTAAAGTTA
>JAITLB010000169.1 GCA_031278175.1 Christensenellaceae bacterium | reverse complement strand
GATGAGAATTACGATGCCACGGAATATAGGGTAAACTTTGTAATACCTGGTGCCGACACTTCCTACATAATATGGATAATACTGGGTGTTATACTTTTCACCGTTGCAACTGGTATAGTGTTTGCAGCAGCAAGGAAAAGGTCGCGGATGAAATAGATGTGATCCAAAGTTAAACATTTAAAATTAGTAACAATTCTCAAATAATGGACTAACACTAACTAATATGCCCCAGACCTAGTTTATTAATTTAAATTAGGTCTCGGGGCGTATTTTTAAAAAGCGCGGGATGGACACTCAAAATCAAATTTTCGAATACCCAGTCATGGTAATTTGAGAATTATGCGGGTGTTTCTTAAGACATTAAATGAGGCGCTCTATAGACTCGCAGCATGGATTCTAGTAGTTATTTGCACCTGACGAATTTTAAGATCTGCTATATTCGTTTAATCACTGCTGTGACCTTAGTGCCTATTCCTGGTGTAGATTCAACACGCAATCCAAACTCTTCGCCGTATTCGAGTTTTATGCGAGTATCGACATTTTTCAGACCATAACCGCCATTCTTTTCTCGGGCATTATCTATAAACAATATGTCGGATGCATTTTCAAATCCACATCCATTGTCTTCAACGACATATATTATTTGATCACCGCTAGCTTGTGCACTGATCTTAACAATTCCGACTTCGTTGTTTTTCAATAGTTCGAATCCGTGCTTGATTGCATTTTCAACTATAGGTTGAAGAATTAATTTAAGCGTCAATGCATTTGATATGCTTTCATCAATATTATACTCGACTATGAACTTATCACATTCGGTGTCATCTGAGGCTGTTGCTGGGAAACGTACATTTTCAATATAGATGTAGTTGCGCACAATATCGAATTCATCCGAGACCGATATGAACTTTTCACCTTTATGCAAAACGAGCCTGAAAAAATTGCCAAGGTGGATGGCTAGCCTAGCTATTTCGGGCTGTTTTTTCAATTTAGCTAGCCAAGACATTGCATCCAATGTGTTGTAGAGGAAATGCGGGTTGATTTGCATTTGTAGCGATTCTAATTCGAGCTTGCGCAATATTTCCATATCGTCTTTATTTTTTTGAATCAATGAGAACAAACGCATGATCATCTCGTCATAATTTTTTTCCAAGTTATATATTTCATCGCCCTTGTTAGCATTTGTTGGAATTGATATGCCCGTATTTATAACGCTGGTTATAGAGTCATTTAAATGCTTTATCGGTCTAGTTAATCGCCTCGAAAGAAGACCGGATACCAATAGCCCTAGTGCTAATGTTATAACCGTTACCATAATCAACATCCACATTAGCTTGTACATTTGTCCATAGATATTGGCATAATCTATAATATCAACGATATAGCAAGTTATGCCATAACTGTTTTGCATGTTTGTGGCTTGAGAGACGATAATAGCCGAACGAATGCCTTGTACTGTTTTAAACTCATAGTAGGGAGTCTTAGATTTGTCAAAAAGCGTGTCCGCATATCCAAGTTCGCGACCAGCAAACTCTGATCGTGTATGTGTCCATATCACGTCATTATCCGAGACGATAAAAGATTCATTATTAGGCTGACTATCCGATATATTTATATAAGCATTTAAGTCGCGCTCACTGATATAAAAGATAATAACACCACTTAAGTCGTTATTGGAGTTTTTAAGCGTGCGACCGAGCATAAGCAAGTTATTATCTGTGCCTAGTATAGTTATGCGCTCTGATGCGGCATTTGATATATATTGCAGTCGTGGATATTCGTCTATGCCATACGTATACGAAATCTCATCGCTAAATATTAGTGCTACACCTTTAAAATAATATTGGTTAAGCGGTGGTGATATGACGTTAAGGAATATGTCATAGCGATCCGATTGAGATATAGATGTATCAGTAAGCTTGTATAATTTCTCGGTGTTTGATGCGTACACTAATCGAGAAAACAGATATGATGTTTCATCAAGTATTGTTGTAAAACTTTTATCTATTTCCTTTTGTTGCATAAAAATATCGTCATAAATGTACTTTTGCGCCTCGTAATATACAACAATTTGAGTTAGCAACATCGCAAGAAGCGCGAAACCTAGCAACAGCGAAACGAGCAGGAGAGTAAATCTCGCATATAATTTTTTATGAGCGATACGCTTAAACAAATGTCGAATCATTTCAATGAGAATTCTCCAGGTGTCATACCAGTATGTTTTTTAAAGACTTGGCCAAAATATTTTTCGTCTGAGTATCCGACCATTTGGGCCACATCGCCTATATTACGATAAGGCTCATGCTTTAGAATGTGCTTAGCTTTAAGTAGTCTGAACTCAGTTATATAATCATTAACCGTGCGACCTACATTTTCTTTAAATACATGCATCAAGTGGCTAGGTGATATAAGCAGTCTCTCTGCAATTCTTGGTATCGAAATATTGCCAGTATACTCTCTAGCGATTATTGACATAGTTTTGGTAACTAGCTTACAGTACGGCTGATGAAAATTTTCTGCTGTAGTTACGGTATTTACAAATTTAAATGGACGGTTCATCAGCTGCATTTGTACATTTTTATGTAATGCTACAACGTTGTCAGGATATTTGAACCTAGAGCTGATAGCAATTCCGATGGGCACGTCATAAATTTTCGAGTATTTAAGTAATACATTTTCTATTTCATTTTTGATAGCAACTTCAGCGCAATCGCGGTCGGTTATCAATTTGAATCCAGTATTATAAAAACTACCCAGCAACGTTGCATCATTAAATAGTGAGATCACCATATCATACAATTCAGACAATGCCACTCTAACATCCTGGTCAATAGAGGAATCTGGAGTATATAGTCCTTCAACAATATACCCATACATTATCGGTT
>JAITLB010000150.1 GCA_031278175.1 Christensenellaceae bacterium | reverse complement strand
ACGGGAATCCAAAACACAGAACACTTGTTGATAGTATTGAAAACATTAGTAACGCGATTAACATTAGTGCCTTTTGGGTAGGCAGACCACAAGATTTACCCGATAACACACACCGATGGTATGAACTTTGGATTGACACACAGAATGATGATGAGCAAAATATCATTGATAACGTTTTTGCGAAATTTGACGAATTAGGTTTGACACATAAAGAAAAAAATGAAAAAATACGATTCCCGGAGAGGGTTGTAATACCGATTTTTGCAAATAATACACAGTTGCTGAATATAATCGCTTGCAGTACTCAAGGAATTCGGGTTGCAGAAATACGAAAGCCTGCAGAACCCAATGTATTTTTTTTAACAGCACATTTAAAAGAACAAACGGGATGGGCTGATGATTTAGAACGCAGAATTCAGTTTACCGATAGCGGGGCGACAGTTTGTCTACTGGATACGGGTGTCGAAAGGAATCATCGCCTGCTTTTGCCGCATATGCCTATGCCTAATCAAACTATAAATATGGTTTGGGGAACAGATGATTTACAAGGACACGGAACCGAAATGGCTGGGGTGGCTTTGTTTGACGATATAAAATCAAAACTCATAACAGCACAACCAATACAAATAAATCACACAATCGAGTCGGTAAAGATTTTACCTGACCAGGGCATTAACCTGCCTACTTTGTATGGAAACATAACTGAACAAGCGGCATTGCTTTCTGAAATTAGCAATCCGCAAGCGCATCGCGTTTTTTGCATGGCAGTAACTGATGGTACAAGCGGTCTTAATGATGGTAGTCCGTCATCGTGGTCGGCGGCAGTTGACCAAATAAGTTCTGATGAGGCACAGAAACGGCTTTTTATAATTCCAGCAGGCAATACCAAGTTGATGGATTTACAAACCGTAGGATACCCGGCCGCTTGTATAAACAAATCAGTTGAGGACCCTGCGCAGGCATGGAATGCGTTAACAGTTGGCGCGTACTCAAATGAAGTAGAATCCACAACCATGCCCACAGGATATAGGGTGGTCGCAAATGTAGAGGAACTATCGCCGTATAGTTCGACTTCTTGTAAGTGGCAACGGCAATGGCCAATAAAACCAGAGGTTATTTGTGACGGTGGTAACGTAGCAACGGATGGAATAAATTATACAAATGATGATGATTTGTCTCGTTTAACTTTCAGTCGCGAGATTACAACCCGTTTATTTGAAGTCACATGTGCAACAAGTGCGGCTTCGGCGCAATGTGCATACATAGCGGCAGAACTTAACGCGACATATCCACAATTATGGGCTGAAACCACGCGTGCGTTGATAGTGCATTCAGCGAGGTGGAGTGATAGACTTGTTACCCAGTTTACTACACATGGCGATACGCAAAAACAAAAAGCAAAGAAACTTTTACGGATTTGTGGGTATGGAATACCAAATCTTGAGCGAGCACGGGATACGCTCAATAATAGCGTAAATATGATAATTCAGTCTGAGATCCAGCCATACGAAAAGGTCGGCGGCATAATTAAAACAAAAGATATGAACCTGCACGAGATCCCATGGCCGAGCGATTTACTCGCGCGAATGGGAAACACAATTGTCAAAGTTAGGTTAACGCTTTCATATTTTATTCAACCGGGACCTGGTGAAAAAGGGTGGGGGAATAAGTACAGATATGCCTCATGTGGACTTAGATTTGATATAAAAAGATCATCTGAAACCGATGATGAGTTCAAAATGCGAATGAATGCCGCTATGCGTGATGATGATTTTCAAATTACGCGCCAAGAGGTTGCTAATGATTGGCATATTGGTTCCGATAATCGAAACGTTGGGTCTGTACATTCTGACGTATTAGAGGACACGGCAATTAAACTGAGCCAAAGTAATTTAATAGGTGTTTATCCTGTCGTTGGGTGGTGGCGAGAGCGCAAAACCCTAAACAAACACAATTCGCGTATTAGATATTCGCTAATTGTCACAATAGAAACCCCTGATACTGGTGTTGACTTATACACACCAATTATGACGAGGATTGCGACTGGACTTCCTGTTGAATCAGTGCTAATATAATGCCTCAAAATAGAGAGAATGGTTAAGGATTATTTGGGAGGAGTGTATTAAATGAACGACTTTGACGAATACGAGCGGCAAGGCGAACCCCAAGAGCGGGAAAAAGCCAGGAATTGGCAGACAGCAATCGGTATGCAACAAGTAGACGGACTAATGCCATCCGAATATCTCATTTCGCTTGCAAGGCAGAATATAGAGGATGAGATTTCAATACAGGAAGTCAAAGACAAACTGCACGACTATTATACGGCGAAGCCTCCAAAGGATGGTGAGGAACACAAGACACTTGAAGCCGATACCGTTTCCGCGCATATAGCCGAAATTCTTAGCGAGAAAACGTTCACGTTCAGCCCCGCTGAATTTATCGGAATTCACAAACGGCTTTTTGAGGGGGTTTATTCCCACGCGGGAGTGATGCGAAGTTACAACATAACAAAGAGTGAGTGGGTGCTCAACGGCGACACCATCCATTACGCAAGCGCGGCGATTTTAGGCAACGCGCTTGATTACGATTTCGACAAGGAAAGGAAGTTCAGTTACAAGGGACTGACGAAACGCCAAACTGCGGATCACATCGCGGAGTTCACTACAAGTTTGTGGCAAATACACCCTTTCTGCGAGGGCAACACGCGCACAACGGCGGTTTTCATTATAAAGTATCTGCGCTCACTCGGCTTTAAGAACATGAGCAACAATTTGTTTGCCGACAACTCGTGGTATTTTAGAAACGCGCTTGTGCGTGCCGCTGCTACGAATTTAGCGGAGGGCGTATATCCCGATAGGATTTACTTAGACCGCTTTTTCGGCAATTTGCTCTTAGGGGAAAGCAACGTTCTCAAAAATCGAGAATTACGAGTTTGCGGCATTGGTGGTAGCGGTAATGGGACTGTAAAACCACAGGTTAGCACTGTAAAATGCACTGTATTTTCACTCATAAAAGCAATCCCAGAATTACGGCAACAGAGATTGTTGAACAAGTGGGTATAGCGTTGCACACAGTCAGACGCGAAATAAAGCGGCTCAATGATGGTGGTTATATTGAACGCATCGGCTCGGAGAAAACGGGCAGTTGGAAAGTCCTGAGAGATTAATAATTTCCACAAAACATTCGCTCGCGTATTCATAATGGTGAGATACACGGCGATTATGTTGACTTGCGTATAGGGTTAGTAACATAAATTCCCGCAGTTATCCGCATTCCGATGACAGCGCAAATTTTTTAAGACTGTGAAAATTATTGTTAATTCAAAATAAATCTAACGTTTTATGATTAAGAGTAATATGGTTCGCACGCAAATAGCACATTTATTTGATGAGCACAATAAATAATTAAAATGGCATTTCACGGAAAAATTAAATTTATATCTTTCCAAGCATGAAAACATTAGATTCATTTGGAATTAACAATAATGTTCACAGTCTTAAAAACCGATGTCAGTATTAACTGTACATACACTGCGGGAATTGGGTAGTAACTAAAAAACAGCGCAAAGGTCGCATCTTTTATTACCAATCTTATTTTTGCACATATCTTCATCGGTGAATGTGAGTGCTTTGTGCTACCGATAGTATCTGAAAGACCTGCAACGGACCGTCTTTTTATGTTGTCATCTACAAGGTCAGTAATATATCAATGTTCGCCTTTTTGCGAAGCTCTCCTTAGCAAACAATACCATATTTCTCTAAATCAGATCGCACAGCGGCTAAATCGCCCTCACATAAAACATTCCATTCGCCACCTGGCGTTGCATCGTAGGATACCGAAATTCCATATTTGTTTCTAAACATAGGATTTACTACTGTTAATATGTCCTTTGCTATTTGACCGCATCTGCTCGGCTCTTTTTCATATGATCATCATTGTTTGAATGGCAATCTAATTCTAAAACTGCCTTCAAAATTTCCCCAAATTCCACCTCCAATAATAAGACCTTAAGGGTTTGCTTTATTCGTGTCCATTTTTCACCTCAAAAACCTGTTCCATTATTGCTGTAGCAATTGCTTTAGCAAGTGTTGTGGGCGCGGCATTGCCTATAACTTTATACATTGAACAATATCTTTTAATGTTTCATCGATAAATTTAAAATTATCAGTGAAAGCCTGGATTCGTGCAATTTCTCTAATAGTGTAATGTCTATTTTCTGTTGGATGAATAATGCCACAGTTTTCGGGTTGTGCAGATGCTGTGATAGTAGCACATATCTCCGCTCTGAAAAAGCGTCTGTAAAAATTCGGCGAGTGGTACTTTTCCATGTTATCTCGAATTTTATTAAAGCGTGGTGCTAGGTGTTCATAAGGAACGTTTTTCCAAGAACCACCTTCAGGTATATATCCCACCATTTCTAATGCTTGTGGTGATAATTCCCAATTCACTTGATTTGGAACTTCTGCTGGAATGTGTAAAACATGATTAAGAACCAGATTTATTTTGTTTTTTGCTCGTTTGGGAATGTAAATGTTATATTTAAATCTTTTCTTACACCTACGAAAATAACCCGCTGTCTGTTTTGTGGCACACCGTAATCACTAGCGTTAAGAACCCTATAAACAACATTGTATCCAATGTCATTTTCATCAAATGTAGTTACTAAATCTTCTTTTATGACTTCGGGCATCCTTTTCTATGCCCAGCGTTGGAAAAAGGTTGGCAAGGGAATCCCGCTGTTAAAATATCGCCCACTGGTATTTCGCTTTCATCAATAGTAACCCAAATTCCCGAAACCAATCTATGTGTTAAACGGTGTCCACATTTATAAAATTGCAAAATCCCCTTAATAGACTAGAAAATTACATAAAATCCACTAAAACCGCAAAAAAATGGTAGTGCTAAATTTGCGTGACAAATAAAATAGTATATGATATACTATCTGTATGGAATGTTTAAAGTGTAAATCAATGAAAGTAGTCAAGAATGGTCATCGGGCAGACGGCAAGCAAAGCTATAAGTGTCAGGCTTGTGGATATCGATTTGCCAGTCAACGCATAACGACAGGAGCAATAAAAATGAAAGCCGTTT
>JAITLB010000131.1 GCA_031278175.1 Christensenellaceae bacterium | reverse complement strand
CTAGTGACGTTAGTGCTACGTTTACCGTTTACAACTATATATTTTAGGTCAGCGTTCGATTTGGGGACTATCTCAAATGTGAATGTAGAACCAAGTCCGATAGTATATTCAGATCCTGGTGTTGCGTCTTCAGTATTTACTTTAATCGATCCTAATTCATTATTATACGACAAAAACAATGTCATAGGTGAGGATGACCCAACATCTGGAATAAACTCCAATGGTATGAATACTTCAATATCGCAACGCACCCCTGTTATTTCCAACTGTAGATCAGAGCCGTAGGGTACAATTGATATATTTATATCTGTTATAATCTCTCCAGTATTTGCGTTTTTGACTAGCACACTACTAGGATTAACTGTGCGGTTAGTGCCTGGAGCAAACTCAAGCGTGTAACCATTATGATACGATGCAGAGTCCGTGATAGTGCTTATAATTTCAGTGTTATCAGCTGTGTTTCCCAAATATGGTGTGACTTTATAAGTAGCAGGCGAAACGGTCAAAAGCACTGTATGGTGGTCTCTCAAATTAGTAAATTTAATAATATGTGATGGCACATTATATCCTATCGCTTCAGGTTTGCCATCTACGGCTACACTTTCAATAACCGTGCCAGATGTCGGCTTTAGTGTAAAAGTAATTGATGATCCTGCCTCAACAGTTGCGGTATAGTCAAGAACATGTTCATTAACGTTGCTCGATCCAGAGCCAGCGTATGACACAGTAGCAAGTGACATGGCACCTATAAACGAGACCGAATAGAGTTTTCCCGAGAAAATAACGTTTACCAGTTTATCACCTATAATGTTCTCTAACTTCATGCTTTGAGATGAACTCTGCGTTTCGCCGTTAAAAAGAATTGGCTGGCCGCCGTTGATGGTGTAACTAGCAACGTAGTAGTTGCTTAATGTCGTTGCTGTAATTATTACTGATCCAGCATGATTTACACGAGACGTGGATGCTACAGCAGTACCTAAACCTTCCGTTGTAGTACTAATCTTATAATACACGGGTGTAAAGTCTGCAACAACGGTGAAATCAGATTTTTTCATAACAGTGAGCGTAAACTCATCGATGCGCTCATCATTAGCAACATTCTCATTTGGTACATAGAGCGTGCCTAGCACTATAATGTCGGATGTCGTGTATGAAGTTGACGTGCCATAAGGATTGACAACGACTCCATCAATTGTAACCCTGCTTATGTAATATCCAGTGTTAGCCTCTATAGTAAATTCAGGATTGGGATCATCATAAGTATGTAACTGGGACGTATGATTATTGCGTCTTATTGTGCCATTTGATGAGCCTGTTAGTATTATTGATACGTAAGTGATTGGTTGATATTCAATACTGACTGTTATTTCAGCCGTTATCGCTTGAATTACCGCTGTATACGTATCAGTTTGTGGAATATTTGATACTGCAGTACCACCAATTGAAATCGATGAAATGTTATAACCCAAAGGTGCTACAATTTTCAATATACGTCCAGAGCCGTGTGGTATTTGTATACTGCCCACTGGATCTGTTATTTCAATTGTTGGGATTTCGCCATCTTCGTCCGATAAAATGTTATCGCATGTAACAGTACCCGCTGCCGCAGCAGTGCCATTATATATCGTTGCAGTATAAAGGCTACGCGAGAATGTGACCTTGTAATGATATGTTCTAGTGATAGTTTGGACTGTACCGCCAATTCCAACGCTATATCCATCACTTCCAATACCCAATACAGGTGCTGGAGTGCCACCTATTTCAGACAATTCAATACTATTTATGATATAACCTGTTGCTGGGGTAAAAGTCAGTGTGTATGAATTGTCCACCTCAAGAGAATAAGATCCATATATTGACTCATCTTTACCGCCCACGGTGATAGTTATAGTACCCGATCCAGCAGCCTCGACCTTGAGTTCTTTGGTATTTACAATAAATTTTGGATATAACTGCATATCGCCATCAACTCTAGTCAATTTGTCGACAAATATATTTGTCTCCATATCATTGACCAACTTATACCAGCCTACAAAAGTGTAGTTTGTCTTGTGTGGTATTTCTGTTGGGAATGCATTTTCGCCTTCGCCACCGAGAACATCTTGCCAATACAGTGATATTGTCTTCTCGGTAAATGTTTGATCTCCACCATTAGTAAATTTTATCGAATACAATCTCTTTTCATGATAAGCGATAAGTTCTGTCGGTGCGTCAAATGTAGCACCGTTTTTTACTAAAACAGGAATGCCGTTCTCATCAACTGCACCGTTTCTTACATACCAGCCTATGAAATTGTAACCAGCTGCATCTGCAGGTTGAACAGCAGTAAAGAGTTCTTCATTATACTCCGAGCCCATATCAAATTTTGATCCGAGCGTGTATCCATAATCGATGCGAACGGCTTGGTGGGCTGTTGTAGTCATTGAAGTAAATGTAATTTCGCTTGTGTTATACACCACTTTTGCTCTAACTTGAATGAGCGATGTAGCAGGTGTTGGTGTGAACGATATTAGATACTCATCTCTAACACCGTTCTTTGAAGAAGAAAAGGTTATTAAATTTGATGATGAGTTTATTGCATACGCAGCACTTCTAGTTTGTCCATCAGATGCGGCAAGTGACATCCAAGTGCCATCGGATGTCAAAATTTCCCAACCGATAAACGTGCGGGCAGGATTTGGCACAATCATTACTGAAGTTGATTGATCTTTTGTATAATATTCAAGAAGGTCAGGTGCTGTCGCAAGAGCAGAACCATCAGGTGCTAGCGATATATCTAATTCAAAATCGGCAGCATATTTTGTGTATTGTGGATAAACATAAAGATTTCTAGTAACGCTTTTAATTTCAGCAGTATCAACACTCCATGCTGTAAATTTATACCCATACATTTGCATTTGCTTGTCATTTTCTTCAGTGGGTACGTATAGCACGGGATAACCATGTTCAACGTCTTGTTCACGAGCAGTTGTTCCGTTTGCGTAATAGAAGATTACTTTATATGTAATTCTAACAAATCTAGCCGATATCTCTTTATCTTGAGATACTGCAAGATCTGTGCGTTGAGCTTGTTTAACACCATCAGACCATTCAACGAATTTGTATCCTTCGTCTGGCACAGCTAATACTGTTGCCGCATTTCCACCTGATGTTACATGTTGTACTGTATCGCCCTCTATAGAACCGCCTTGTTGCGCTATGTATCTAAGCACTTTTTCTACGGGAACGACTGTGTATTTAGCTATCTGCGTGAATCCCGCGAAATTAAGTACAACGTTTGACAGTGTTCCAGGTTCGGATGTATCTAATCCAGTTACAGCTAATTCCGATAATGGTCGTGTTTCACTAGTTCCATCACTATACGTAATCTGAACATTGACACCAGATAAATCAGCATTTAAACCGATGAGTGCATCGTTTAGGGGTAATATTGCTACAACATTTTTAGGTTCGGGAGTGTCAACAGGTGCCGCTTGTGATATTAGCACTGCCGCAACTATTGCAGAAGCCACAACAAGCACAACGCATATAATTATGCATAAAGTGCGCAGACTGCGCACAGATAACCTCGTGTGACCGTCATCCATAAAACCATTGTTCATAAACAACCTCCGCGTAAGCAGCCAAAAGGCGACCTTTTTCGTGCGCACGCGCGTAATTGTTATATTATATACTTTGCGCGCGCGTAAATCAAGATGTTTGCTAAATATTTACCAAAATAAAACAAAATTCTTGCCTAAAAGCATAATATAATCCCAATCCGCAAATCAATGCCTACCACACAGATGTCAAAAACAAAAAGCACATTTTAAGCTTGACCATCTCATATAATTGGTGTCGCATGTACGAGACTTAATAATATTAACGCTAGTTTTCAATGCAATTTTAGACCACGTGACGCTAGCCGCTTTAAGTTTAAACAGTAAAAACAAGCACCAATTGTATTGCATCTACACTACAATTTGCTCTGCGCTAATTGCAGTCAATATAACTACTGTAGTTATACAAAGTGTGCTGGCGATGTTATATGGAAACTTACATTAAAATTTAAGAGAAAACATGCAAGATGCCTAGTAGCATTTCAAAATATCTAATTGCCTTTTAAGATGCACTGCTAGATACATTTGCAATTTTGCACTAGTCAATACATGCAAATTTATTTGATAGACGGGATCGCTTTTGGGAAGTGTATTCACTAGGATTGAGTAATTACTCAATGCCGCAATTATATTAAATCAAAACCTCAAGCGCCTCTGTGGGAGATGTTGAATTGTTCGGCACTAATAGTAGTTATCTAAGAGTTGCATTAGTGGTTAGAATCAATCTCACTAGCAAATATTAATATGTTCTTGATATGCGGAAACACAGCCTGGGCACATGGGTTGTGGTGGATATATAAAAAACATTTCAAATAGTGACAGAGTTTAAGTAACCCCCAAAGTTTAAATTATAAATAGGATTCAAGAGAGCGCATTAATATATCAAGCCCCTACCACTGGTTACAATCTCTCTAATGACCATATGATAGTGAGGCGAGTAGTATGTTCGCACCGAGTAAAATCACACAAGGGCGCTTTTTAAAGTGTTAAATACCATTATATAAATCCAAAACTTAGGAAATAGATGTAATTTAACAATTCAATGGAACAGGATGGAACATAACAGGAATGCTCCTGCTAATTAAGCTTTTGCAACACAAATATAGCATTCAAGCGATATTACAATGAAAACACACGAATAGAGACAAAAAAGCGAAAGAGCATTCCGCCAAAATATGAACCTTGCAGATTGACCAAATTGAACTGACTAAATTCGGCCAATCTGCATATATGGAGATGCAAAATTATCAGAAACATAAAATGCAAAGCTTATATGCTACTTGATATAGCACACAGCACTACTTAAAACAGTTAATGCAGACATGACAAAAATTGTTGCACAAACAAGCGATGATACACACCAATGACAGGCGCTACAATATGTGAGTGACATATGCTACGCACTACGTGTATATCAAGCATGTATATATTAAATTGCCACGCTTAAAAGCTTATGCTCTATTTTCTGTACTTAGACAAGATGTTCTTAACGTCTTGCAAGCGTTGATTGTCGTGTGGTCCCGCTGGCGCAACAACAGGCTTAGGTGCCTTTTTGACCTTTGTTGCTGGCGCTGTGTAACCTTGTCTTAGTGCTGTTAATGGCACCTGTATAAAATCTGAATAAACATCGGAGTATTTTGTTTTAGCGACATTAAGTTCATAAACATCAATACCCTTTGATTTTAGAAGGTTAATAACAGGAAGTATGTCACCTTCACCAGTGATAAAGGCAACAGCATTAATACCGATTCCAGTCATTGTATTAGAATTCGCAATTTCGGTAGCTGTAATTACCTGTCTGGAATCCAGTTTATTGCGTCTTCTTGATGCGCTAGGTAGATATGTTTCATATCCATATGCAGCAATAAATTCGTTATAATCGCGATTGCGTTTAGCAACGTAACTATAGAATTTGCAAGCTACTACTTCGAAATTTTGAGATAAATCAGCTAAAAGTGCTTTAAAGCCAACACACGTGACTCTCAAACTTCCAATATCGGCAAGAATAACCATTTTAGGTTTGCCACTATTCATAAAAAAATCCTCCACAAGGTTTTAGCCTCACTTCGATATAGTTCCGCGTTTGTAATAAAACAAATACTGTTGTACAAATCCACTGAGTTCGCCAAATTCAAGTGCTAATCTCTTTGAAGCTTCTCGGCGTGTCTTTGCATGTTCATCATACAAATCGCAATAAACTCTATTTATCCAAACATCTGTTGGGAAAACATCTGTGCGTCCATATCCAAACAATAGGACACAATCGGCCACTTTAGGACCAACACCAGGCAGTTGCATTAAATGTGCGCGTGCCTCTTCACTTGTCATCTTACAAACATCCAACGAAAACCCATCATTAATCATGCGGGCTGTTCTAGAAATGTACTCAGCTCTATATCCAGCACCTGCTTGCTTAAAAAGATCTACATCAGCTCTACACAAAGACTCTAATGTTGGGAATGCGTAATAACCACACATATCTTGTCCCAACTTAGTTGAGATCCGCTCGATTGTCGAACGTATTCTCGGAATATTGTTGTTCGCTGAAAGAATAAACTGAAATATGGTCTCAATCGGATCTTGTTTAAGGATTCGTATGCCATTACCATACTCAATAGCACTCTTTAAGTTTTGATATCCTGAAAGTTTGTGTTTGATGTCCCCATAGTCGCGATCCAAATCAAAGAACCTAACGAAATAGTCGACTTCAGTTGATAAGATTATAGCACTTTTAGCTTGAATAATCAAGAGAGAATATAAATTTTTAGAAAAAACCTTGTAGCCATCATTTGTCTGCTGATATCTGAATACTTGTCCGCATTCTAATATGTGCTTTGCGTTGAAATCATTGACGTTATGTACAATGATTTCATTGCCAATTATATTGTATATCAATTAGACTTGTGAATATACACTCACTTTCTTATCGTCACGTCCTTGACGCTCAAAGCGAACAATTCCGTCAATAAGTGCAAAGAGTGTATCGTCTTTTCCAATTCCAACGTTCTTCCCTGGGTGGATTTTTGTTCCACGTTGACGAACTAGAATGTTTCCAGCAAGTACTGCTTGACCATCTGCTCTTTTAGGTCCTAATCTTTTTGCTGCGCTGTCACGTCCGTTTCTTGAACTTCCAACACCTTTTTTATGTGCGAATAATTGAATGTCTATGAACATTATAATATTTCCTCCAATTTTATATGCGCCCGATAATCTTTTTCGATATCTTTAACCGCGACACACATTGTTTCGAGTATGATGTCAGCTGTGTGTCTAGTAGAGATGTTTGAATCGAGTATTCGGAATGAGAGATAACCATTTGCTTTTACTTGCTCTGTAGCAACTTTTGCTATTTCAACCAAGCCAAGCAAAGCCGTCTGAACTATAGCAGAAACTGCGGCACACACAACATCTGGTCCCATATTTACGTAACCGCTGTGTCCGTTTGCTTCTACTTTGAAGATTTTTCCTTGATCGCGAAAAACTTTAATAATAGTCATGAGAGTGTTTATCCCACTATACTTGTGATTTGAACTTGTGAATATGGTTGTCTATGACCTTGTCTTTTGCGTACATTCTTTTTAGCTTTATACGTAAAGATATGGATTTTCTTATCTTTGCCGTTATATATGACTTCCGCTTTTACTGATGCCTTTTTAGCTTCAGCACCTGTAGAGATGATACCGTCATTATTAACTAACACAGCAGTAAAGTCGACTACGCTTCCTACTGGAACGTCTAAAAGTTCGACTTTTAATTTAAGGCCTTCTGTTACACGGTATTGTTTACCGCCTGTTTCTATGATTGCGTACATTTATTATTCTAACTCCCATTATAGGGCTCGCCGATGCTGGCGGCAACTGAACATTTCAGTTGTACTTTAAAGCCATTTTCGTGCGGCGCGTATAGCATACCATATAATGCTATATTTGACAAGCAAATTAACATGTCAATTAAATTTATCCTGAGATTTAAAGGCTAAACTGCAAAAATGCCTGAAACATTAACGATCTAGTCGTCATCATTGAATTTGAGACATCGTTAATAATGCTTGCTACTACATAAGAGAAAATATAGAGCACATCTAGATTGGGATTAATGTCTAAAATATAAGCAAAACAAAATCTAAGTAAAGTGCACGCTT
>JAITLB010000100.1 GCA_031278175.1 Christensenellaceae bacterium | reverse complement strand
AAATCAAGATTAGGAGAAGCAGGACAACACCGCCAGCGATATATGGCCAATATACAGGCGGCTGTTCTAGTATGAACATTTTAGTAATTGTTTCGGTGCTTACGTATTCATCGCCATCGATTTCTATATACATAATATACTTTCCAGGTGAAGTCGGCATGCTATTATATGTTACTCCACTAGAATCTTTATAATAAATCTTAGGAGTGATCATATATGGGTCATCTTGACCAGGGAGGAACAATTTGACTGTAATTTCCTCTGCGCTACCTGCTACCTGTGATAAGTTTCCATTAATTTTTAAAGTAGCGGATGATTCGGCTACAGATGCTTTTTCAACAGTCAGATTTATTTGGCCTTCAAATGATTGATAGCGCTCAGTATCGTACGGCACATATGTCCAAGTGTATGTGTTTGTGCCAGGTGTTAGTTCTTGACCAGCATTCAAACTTGCAGTGCCTGTCGATGGGAATACTGTGAGTTTTGGCAGACTCTCACCATAATACAATGTGCGCTCTGGTGGTGAGACCGCAAAAGTTTGACGACCTTTTACTATTTTCAAAATAGCAGTTTTAGTGTCAGGCTCGTAATTGGTTTTAGTCACATTAGCAATTATTTTATACTCACCTACTTCGGTATATGAGGTTGCTGCAACCTGTAATGTCTGACCACCAAGAACATACTCATATATATATGAAACTGTCGATCCCAACTCTTCGCTTATTAGTTTAAGCTCATGTTCGTGTGAATCGTACAAAACTTCTACTATATCGCTTGCAAATTTATTGTTTGTCATTTGGGCATTAGTAATTGTGTAAGTGTGTATCACAATCGCCTCAGTTGCAAAGGCATAATTAGAAGATGATGGGATAGACAATGCAATTGTAAATGTACCTACACTAACCGTGCTCCCAGTTATTTGTCTTACTAAATTGACTTGCGAGATATCATCACCTAAAGCTAAATCTTCTATTATTGATATATTAGGAACTTTCGGCTGCCCATCATAGATCGGATTATCCAAATCGTGGAACTTCACTGTAATGGGTTTAGTTGTAATTGAGTAGTAATATGTTGTAGTATTCTCCAATTGTACCGCATAATTTGATCCGAATTCAAGATTTCCGAGGGTTATCGCATATCGACCTACAACTGTATTGGTCCCAGCACTGAGCGCTGATGAATTAATAGCGGTGTCATCGCCAAATGGAGCATGCCCCACGTCGTATGTGTATTGTATATCGCTACCACTTATTATTTTACCATCATAGATTTTACTGCCTGTGGTCGGTATAACAGTAATGACGTGTGGTCGGATGGTGTATGCTGCGTTAAATATTTTTGACTGAGAACTAGAGAAATTGTCTTCAACCGCTTCCATATAGTCAATTCGTATAGCATAAATGCCGACATTTAGGGGTAATGTATTTGTCCAGATATTTCCGTCAGTGCTGTAGTAGAATTCAACTGAACCTTTAAGTTCATCGCTGAGACTGTCATTAGCTAAATTCGCATCTTCTGCTGCGATCGATTTACTGTTTGTCAATAGGGCATGCTCTAGTGGGAACGCTTGCGAATTTCCATTATATGAGCTTATTTGAGAAGTAAGAGTAAATGATGGATTTACATTTTTAATTCTCAAATATTGAGTGAATATATTGTCGTATTCCACGTATATATCAGATGCTTCAACTGCTATTCGAATATCGTAATAACCGCTTTCACTTGGTGGGTCATCTTCCCATTCTCCATCGCCTGTCGGTCTATATTGTATTGTAATGTATTCACTGGTTATTGGATGTCCTTCTGGATCGATAACCTTCGGATTTGCAGGATCTACAGGAGCACCAGTATAGTCTTCGCTAAGTCTTTTTTGCAGAGTTACATCAAGATTACCATTGACTATCTCGAATCCGCCTGTCACTACCACTTCCTTGCTCGTATAATTGCCGTTAAGATTTGCCGTAAATGTGATTTTAACGTCATATTTACCGATAGTAATAGGCGCATCCGTTGTCCACTCGCTTGTATTATGCGGGCGATATGAGATAATAATACTTCCTGTCGGTTTATCTGTTTTTATGCCTGATATATTATACCTTGTGGCAGGTTGTCTATTTCCATTGTAAGGAAGCCGTGTTGAATTTAGTGTTATAGAAGGTTCTACAGCCGTGATAGTAATCACGGCTTCTTCTATAATAAACGATGATGTTGTAAAGTTTGTGATACCATTTGAAGTGTAGACCAGTTTTACTGTATATGTTCCAACATTTGTCGGTGCTATTGATGTAAATGTGCCGTATGCGATACCGTCTAGTGTGGATGTGTAAGTAGCATATTCGATAGAAACATTAGCCAAATTAATTGCATCTTCTTGCACTGGATTAGTTATACCAGTTGAAAATCCAATAGTTTGGTCACTTACGGTTATCGAATGTTGTAAGGCGGTATAGCTTTCGGTAATAGCATCACCTTTTAGATAGAGACTTTCTAGTTGTGCTTGTTTAATTTTGATTGCGCCATTCCGGAAATATATTGTAGTATCTGCGTAATTCTTTAGTATAGCATTAGAATTGCTACCTTTATCTGCTAGATATACTATTTTTAAATCATAACTACCAGCATTAATAGGCGCTTTCTTTTCGTCACCCTCAACATTCCACAAATTCCAGTCAGATGATGTGGTAGTCAATGAGTAATATACATAAATGTGACCCGCGCTAAATTGCGAAGTGTCATTGCCCACACCCCAAGCTGTAATTTCAGGTTTTGTAACATATTGCGCGTTGTATGTTACCTCCATAGATATTGACTCTGGGGTGAGCACAATATCAGCTTTTGTTATTTCTATTATTGAATATGCATTATCAGTAACTTCATGGTAATTATCACTAGCGTTTGGTGTATATTTAACTCTGACACTGTATATTCCAACATTTTTAGGCATAGCTACTGAGTAAACTTCAGTATTTTGAGGTGCAAACTCTACTGTCACTGTACCTGCTAGGGTTGTGTCAGTTCCTAGTCCCACCACTGATGGTGAGTAGGTTATACTGGCACCAGAATATTTTTGGACAAGTTCTGGAAATTGTATGGTGGGTGCCACAGTTTCTACTGTTATGCATTTTTGGAAAATCACTTCGGTTGCTTTATAATTATCGTTAATTATTGGTTTATAGGACACGATGACACTGTAGGTTCCAGCATCGCGGATAGCACTGATTTCTTCGCCATCTGTACCGCCTTCGCCGTTAGTCAATACATATTTAATAGTGACGGTTCCAAGTGGCGCAGTGCCATTTGTCACACCAGTTACAGTTGCTTTATTTGAGAAGTTAAATATGTTTGCTGTATAAGCTACATTAGTGCTACTTTCATGTGTTATTATAACTTCAACGGGTTTAATTGTCAGCGACTTTTCTTGCAATGTGTATGTGTAGTTTGCTGGGTCTTCCCATACAAGCAAATCAAAATTATATGTGCCCACTGGTGCATATTTCGTCACTATCTCATATCCAGTAGTGGGATCTAAAATTATCACGCGGTTGTTAGAAGTGTCTATGGCATCTTGCTCTAGTATACCATCGTAACTCAATTTATAGGTTAATTTAGTGACATCAGTGCTACAGTAATCAATTTCAAATGTGCCTTCTGCAAAATTCACGTCCACATTCTTTTTCTTGACAGTAAAATCCTCAGTACTGACAAGAACAGTATAGAATCTCGCGTTGTTAGAGGTGTCTTCTCCTATCTCATCCCAGTTTGAAATTCCTACGCTATACGACACAACAGGATATATTTTGTCCTTGTTAAACTCTTCATTAAGACCATATATATAGAATTTAATATCTTTTTCAACTGTGGTAAAATCATTTCCTATAAAGGTGCCTTCTGCGGGGGTGCCAACCTTGATGCTAGGTGACTTGCCGTATGTAATTGAGGTTTCATCTATTACAACAGTGAGCGTGACGCTCTTTTTTGATATATATACCCAGAACTCGTGATATATTGCTATATATGGCTTATCTAAAACATCGTATTGATTAACATAACCGTCCGCCTGGTATATAAATTTGACAGCACCAGGCATTAATGTTTCTAGTTTAAACGTTTGTATTTCCGTGCCCTCTACCGTTATTATTTTCACATCGCCACTAGACGCTTCAGCATCAAATGAAAGGATGCCATTATTCTCGGTTTTGGGTGTTATGACAACTTCCTGACCGCCATATTCCGTTACGTAAGAGTATTTCTGCGAATCCGAGTTATCTTCTGGATTTAGATAAGTTGCATCGCTTATTCCAGCTGCCGCACTTCTCAGTTTTATAAATATTGTATATGGTGTGTCGGTAACATTTTCACTGTCGCGTGTCCATTCTTTAGATAAGTAATTTCCACCCGTTGGATTGTTTAAAACGATTCCTGAATCATATTGTCCAATCTTTAGGTTAAGAATGGATGCATTATCTGCCGCGGTTGATGAAATATTGACAATATAGGTAAATTTTGTATAATAAGTGCCAGTTGCAGTATGGTTATAAAGCTCGGACGATATATTACCTGTGGTGAGTACTGCGGTTCCACCAAGTGGTCGATAGGTTGTAAATGTCAAAGAAGAGGTTGCCTTGTCAAGTTTATTATACTGATCAATGCCTTGCTTATCTTTGCCATTAAATATAACAGCTGTTGTATACAATTCAATAGTAAATGTCCTTTCTTGACTATTATATACTGTCTCAACGTCAATGTCTTCGCCGTCCAAGATATTTTTGCTGGTCTCTTCGTTGACATTTGGATTTAGGGCAGTCAGTGCAGCTGTTAAATCAGCTGATGTTATCGGCACTAGATTTCCGTTTACCATTACATAGAAGTCTTGCGTTGAGCGTTCAACTACAAGATTTAACTGTAGGTTTGTGTTGTTATGTCCTAGTGTAAATACACCCTCATTTTCATAGTTTTCTCTATCTCTATTAGCATCATCTTGGTTAGTATCATCTTTGTATATGACGATTTTGACTGCGTATCGCTTTCCTGTAGTAACCACGTGATATGGATATGTGGAAACGGATTGTATTCCAGCAGCATCGTCTATATTCCACTCTATCTTATAATAAACAATCAAGTCATGATTAATTTGGTTGATTGCTTGACCGCTTTGAATATCCTTAGGAAGTGCACCTTCGACACTTTCACCATATTTAATGCTTGCTGCAAATATTTTATCGTTGTTAATTTTTGCTGCTTTTATTGTTAGAACCTGATTCTTGAAATAGTACGGTTCATAGTTGGCGTTTATGCCTTGACCATCAAGCAATACGGCTTGAATGCAGTAATAATTTTCATTACCTGTGTTTTGTATATTAGTGCCTTCTTTAACGGTGAGATATTTAATGTTTGAACCTGAAATATAATCGGTCAATGGTTCAAATTTACCACTTGAATCCATCCGCCCCCAAGTATATTGCATTGTGCCTTGATCCAATGCCGTTTGTGAACCTTTCCCGATGACACTGCCGATGTTTGCAATAACAGCGACAGTAATTGAAGTAAGTGCTTGTCCGTATGTGATTGAAGCTGTGCCTATGGTAGTGTTCGAATTTACACTAAATTGAAGACTATAATTAGTTCCATTATAGTTAGAAGTAGGGAACTGCAGTACTTCTTGTATTACGGTGTAAGACAAAGTATGGTTAGGTGTCTGAAGATTGTATGCAGTAGTGTATTTTAAATCATCACCATTAAATTTAAAAGTTGCATTTGAATTTATAGATATGCCTATATTAAAAGATCCAGTACTTGTGACAGCGGGTCTGCTCTCTATACCCGAAGCTGTTATAGTAAATGCGCTGTTAGCAACTGAATAATCATTTGGATACGTAGAATGTTTAAATACAAGTCTCCCGGGCACACCTAGCGAAGCGTACCCTTGTCCGTAAATTAGAGTGGGCAATTTTAGACCATTTAAATCTGTAGTGAAGACACCATTGTCATTTATATAACCGACTAAAAGCGCGGCTTTTGTAAAAACTATGCTGACATATCCACCTAAAGTAAACCCTTTAATATTAGAACTAAAGGATGTACTGGGTGTGAATTTAATCTGTAATTCGTTTTTGGTAGCAGAGAGTTTTGTGCCTAGTATTGAGGTGTCTACAAACGTATATGTACCATCAATATCACCTTTTAGTGTCGGCAAAGAAGTTCGTTTAATTAGGTCATTTGATACGGTATCGCCGAAAACGTAACTATCAATAGTAATGCCTAATGTCTGAGTAGAACCCGATGGTGTATATTGTTGAATTGTAAATTGGGTTTTAGTAGCGTACCCGACTACAACTTCAGATACAGAAGAAGTTAACTCGCCATTAACTATTGTATTTTTTTCATTTCGTTCAATAACAACATCGTAACTATAACTCCCTGCATTTGTGGGTTTAGTCGCACCGATTTCCGCGCCAGAACTGTTATAATATTTATGCTTGTATGTATCACTAAGACCAGTAGTCATCTGGGCCTGATGCCCTTGAGGATCCGCGTTGTATGTGTACAGAGCAGGCGGCCCAGTATCAGTGTACTCGGTATACGTGATGCGAATGAAATTGGCGGTATATACTAGGTGTTCGGTACTACCAAAGCCATAGTCATGTTCATATGGTTTTTTAGGTTCGATGGTAAGGGATGTGTTTTTATAATTTGAGTCATAAT
>JAITLB010000089.1 GCA_031278175.1 Christensenellaceae bacterium | reverse complement strand
TCTAATCTTTTGTGATGTCATATCGGATTTGTCTATGGTAGTAAAACCAAAAGGAGAATTAAAAATGCGAGCATTTACTGGATATAAAACTGTTAAAGAGTTAATTGAAGCACCCGAATGCATAAATGTTCAATACATGTGTAATGAACCGCCATTTGATGGTAACCATCTTTTGAAAACGTGTTGTGCCCTGTCAAATTCTGGCGGTGGGCAGGTTGTTTTTGGTATTACTAATACTATGCCTCGAGAAGTAGTAAAGACAGATGCATATACCAAATCAGATATTACACGTTCTGATATCCACGAATATTTGAATGTGGTAGTCTGTGAGGAACTTTTTGAGTGTGAAGATAAGAAATTGGTATGGGTAATCAATATACCTCCTAGGCATATACAAACGACAACTAAACTTGATGGTATTAGTTGGTGGTATGAAAATGGCAAGATTGTTCAAATGCCTGAACAACTCCTATATAATATTTACGTTGAGGAATTTGATTACGATTTTTCTAGTGTAGTATGCACTGGTGCATCTATTGACGACTTAGATGATGTTGCTATTGAATATTTCCGCAGAAAATGGATATCTCATACTAAAAATAACAAACTCGAGACACTTACGAAAACAGAACTTTTGCATGAATGCGGTGTTTTAACAAAGAAAGGTTTGACATACGCATCGTTAATATTATTCGGAACTGAGTCAGCAATCCTAAAATACTTGCCATGTGCTCAAACCCTTTTTGAGTTTCGAGTTAAGGAAGAAATGGAATCCCCTGGGAGAAGTGTTAATTTTTCAGGTGGCTTTTTCTGTTATTTTGATAAACTTTGGGATACAATTAATTACTGCACATATAAGGATTATTATTTAAAAAAAGCGACCATGATTCCAGTTAATACATTTAACGAAAAGGTTATCCGCGAAGCAATATTGAACGCTGTGGCCCATCGAGAATATGAATTACAAGATAAAATTTATATACGTCAATGTGTTACAAAATTTTCAATAGAAAATCCTGGAATTCTTCCCGATAGTGTCACAATTGATAACATCAGAAAAAGACAGATTCCCAGGAATTCACTTGTTTCAAAAATCTTTCTACTCTGCGGATTAACCCAAATAGGGCAAGGAATGAAATATATGTATAAGTATGCTATGCGCGAAGCTAAGTCTCTTCCAGATATAACTGTACTGAGTTCGTATATTGTTCGCGTTGTATTAGACTGCAATATAATTGCGAATCGCATGTTGGCTACTATGCAAGAACTAAGTGAAGAGATATTTCAACAAATAACAACAAGGGATTATTATTTTCTTTCTAGGATCTTTACACATACTGGTTTTAGGCATATGAATTGGGAAGACGTAAAGCATATTGCAGAACTTAAGATTTTAGAAAATGAACATATTCATCTTCCATCTCCAGATGATGAACCTGACTTATAGCTAAGAGAAAAAACCAAGAGGGAATGGTGGCTCGATTCACGCAGGAGACTCCTTCCCTCGCATTAGATATCAAATTAGCAAATCTAAGTTTAAAAATGCACTTCATAAATGCTTGCCCCTCCAAAGTTTTAGACTACAAGTTTAAAGTGTTGAAATGGAGGTTAAAGCTTTGGCATATATTTAATCAAATTAATTGGAATTAAGCATTATTTTAGAGTCAATACTTTTGTAAAACAGACTCTAGAAGAGTTTATTACTTTCTCAAAATATATCAATAATACTTCCAAGAAACAACCTGATATTATCATAACATTTCCCAATTTGCGCGTTTTAATGTGCTTGACTCTAATAAGTTTTAATCCTTTTTGACAGATAGAAGTAGCGCATAAACAGCATTTCTGGGAACAGAAAAATCTGTAGCAACAGCTTTCACTGCATCAGCATTAGAGAAACCGTTTATTAGATATTTATTTAGAGCATCTATCAACTGTTCCGAGTTAACATTTGTCTTTTTTGAAGGTTGCACAATTATTACAAACTCGCCTTTCATGTTATCGATAACAATATTCCCAAGTGATCCTGTATACACACTTTCAAACACTTTTGTTAATTCTTTGACGACAATGACTGCTCGATCACCTAAAACTTTATACAAAAATGCAATGTCATCGCTGACATCGTGAGGTGCGCTATATAAAACTAGTGGTACTGAGATGTCTTTAAATGATTCTACTAGTTCCGTCCGCGCTTTTAATTTATCAGGAAGAAATCCAATAAACAGAAATCGACCATGTTCAAGACCCGATATGCTCATTGCTGTTGTCACCGCAGTAGGTCCTGGAATAACAACTATATCAAAACCGCTCTCGCGCAATTCGCGCACAGCGACAGCACCTGGATCGCTTATACCTGGCATACCTGCATCGCTGACTAAAGCGACAGATTTCTTTTCTAGCAAAATGGATTTTATAGTTTCAGTAGCTTCGCGTTCGTTATGTTCTCGATAACTTAATAACCGTTTGCTTATTTGATAATGATTTAACAAAAGCCGTGTATGTCGGGTGTCTTCTGCCGCAATTACATCTACAGTACGGAGTGTTTCTAAAGCTCGCAGTGAAATATCGCCTAAATTTCCTATTGGTGTGCCTACGATGTAGAAAGTGCCAAATTCAGTGTTTTTCATAGATATCTCTTAACTCCTTAGAATAACTGCCATCACTTTCAAATACTAGTAACGGTTTTTTTAATATGAGTCCAGGTTTGCCACCGTGTCGCCCTTTTATCAATAATGTATCAATGCATTTTTGTGGTGTTGGTTGCACTGGCACGATAAGCTTAGGTTCTATTCTGTTCTCTCTCATAAAATGCAGACAGTCTACTACTCGATCGGCTTTAATTATTAAGTAAAAATCACCACCATATTTGAGAATGCGCTGTGCGTCACTAATTACATCATTTAAAGTAGCGCACACATCTGTTCTAGCTTTACTGCGTTCATCGCCAGTGCTTGAGGCATTTGATACATAATAAGGTGGATTAGATACAACTACGTCAAAAATACCCACTTGCACAGAACTTATACACTTGAGGTCAGCATTTATCACTTTTATTCTGTCAGTCAATTTGTTCAACTCTATAGAACGCATAGACATGTCACATAATGCGCTTTGCAATTCAATACAGACAAATTCCCTTGCACGCGTTTTGGCAGAAGCTAATATAGAGACTATACCAGATCCAGATCCTAAATCAGCGACACGATCCAACGCGCGTGCCTTAAGAAAATTTGCAAGCAAAACAGAATCCATCGTAAATGAATACCCTGTCTTGTTTTGTATTATTTTTAATCCTCCACACTGAAGATCATCTAACCTTTCATCGTCAAATAGCATGCTAACCCAATTCTAATGTAAATCTTACTAGTGGCACAAAATCACTCGCTCGCAGGAGTGTCCATCTCGGTCTGATTGTCATTTTCTTGGTTTGCGTTTGCTCGACGTTTTTGTAGTTCTTCAGCTATTGCCAGTTTTTTCTTCCCGATAAGATCATATTTAAAGATAGGAATAATTGATAACAAACTAAACAAACCTGGCAAGAAAGCATATGCAAAGTATACTAACTTCTTTGTAGAGTCTTTAATTTCGGATTGTGGGATGTTTGCATCGTATTTTGCCACACTTAACATAATTAACGCTAGTGCGGTACTCATTGCTAGAGTTACTTTTATTGTAAGGCTTAGAGCAGCATACGCTGCACCCTCATTACGTTTGCCTGTTTTATGCTCATAATAATCTACGCTGTCTGCGACCATTACCATTGGTAAAATATTCACAACACCAAACTGCAATCCGACAAGGAAAAGCAATGCAAACATTACAAAGATGTTAGTAGTGCCTACTAAAAACGTGATCATTGAAACGACAAAGCCGTATATCGATACACCGATATAAACCTTTTTCTCGTTAAATTTCTTTATCAGTATAGGCATGATTGACATGCTGACTAATGCGCCAATACCTGCGGTAATGCCTAGCACTAAAGCAAAGTTTTGACTGCCTACTAATACGTTAGCAGCTTGAACTCCTATACCCGTTTGAATTTGTCTGCCAAATCCTAAAAAGCATGAGGCTAGCGTTAAAAGCAGTGGCTTGTTCCCTTTTACCGCACTTGCCATCTCTTTGAACGATGTTTTTGTTACCTTGTATGGAACGCGCTCCTTGTTAAAGAAAAATATAAGCAAGAATAATAGGGTTCCCAAAACACCAATAACAATAGCCGATATGAGATATTCAAGCGAACTAATTGCATCGCCCTCTGCAAATCCTGGCGAACCTTGTGGCACTATTGTACATATAATAGGAACGAACGCAACGCATGCTACGAGACCTATTGATTTAAATGTATTAGATAAAGATATGACGTTGGTTTTTTCCACTGGGTTGGGTGTGAGAACGGAAGCTAATGCCTGGGAAGGAACATCGCCTAATGTCATCGCAAGACTCCAAATTAGGAATGTTGCAAAGATGTAGACGTATAAACCCGCGCCACGGAAAGGCACCTCAACGAATAAGAGAACCGTAAGCAGTGCCAGTGGCGCAGCTGTTGCGATAATGAATGGTTTAAGTTTTCCATGTTTTGACTTAATTCGCTCTATCATTGTGCCGACAAACGGGTCGAAAGTGGCAGAAACTACTTTTACAATTAAGAGAAGTACACCTATAATTGCAAAGTCAGCGGCGAGCACGCCTTGATAAAATTCGGCTTGATATGAATTTAGATATCCAACTATAAATTGAAATCCAAATAATCCTAACGAGTAACAAATAATATCTTTTGTAGACAGAAATTTTTTGGTTGCTGTATCCATTATACATACTCCAAACAAAGCATACTTAAATTATATCACATTTAAGCAAAAAATGCGATATTGAGTACTTATAATAGCAAATTATTTATAAATTGCGCAAACTAATACGCACATACATAAGCAGTTTGATTAAAGTGATATTATTCTACTTTTCAAATATTGAATTTTAATGTATAATATATAAGAATGATTGCGTTATGCTCAATCGTCAAATTTATCGTGCAGAGGTTTCATCAGCATGTTCAGCATGACGGGTTACGGCAAAGGAATAGCAGAACGCGATGGTAATAAGGCAACGGTCGAATTAAGGTCTGTAAATCATAGATATCTGGATTTATCGGTAAAATGCCCACGCGGACTTCAATTTTTAGAAGACCCAATTAAAAAACGAATTGCTACGTGCTTAAGTCGCGGACATATCGAAGCTGTCATCGCGTATGACAAAGTTACAACGAATAATGTTATTCCTATTTTAGATGAAGGTCTAGCAACAGCATATCTGCAAGTTGCAAAAAAGCTTGAGTCTCTAGGATATCAAAACAATTTAGGTGTAGCTGAAATCCTAAGATTTCCTGAAATGGTGACACTTAGCGTGGCGGATAACTATGAAGAAGAAATCACAAGCATGGCACTAGAGGCATTAGATCTTGCGCTTGCTCAGGCAATTGATATGCGTCGTAGTGAAGGATCTAAATTGATTTCTGATATAAAGAGCAAATTAGCTGATATTAAACTAGCAGTTAGTGAAATATCCCAACTTGCACCACTTGTATCAAAGGAATATAAAGAGAGACTGACGGCTAGGATAAATGAACTTACTACTAAGACTCTTGATATCGATGATACAAGATTAGCAAATGAGGTTGCTTTTTTCGTTGACAAATACAATATTGATGAAGAACTAACTAGACTAAATGGGCATATCGCTCACTATAATGAAATATTTAGTCAAAGTGGTGCTATCGGAAGAAAACTGGACTTTCTTACTCAAGAAATGAATCGAGAGAGCAATACCATCGCTTCAAAAGCGAATAATGCAGAAATAACTAAACGTACATTATATATAAAGAATTTGATAGAAATGATGCGTGAGCAGATTCAAAATATCGAATGACGGGGTCGTAGATGTGTAGAAAAGGGATTTTATTTGTGGTTTCTGGTCCATCGGGTGCGGGCAAAGGTACCGTACTAAAGCACGTCCTTCAAAAACTTCCAGGACTTATGATCTCTATATCATACACAACAAGACAACCGCGTAGTGATGAAATAGACGGATTACATTATAATTTCTGCACAAAAGATGTGTTTCAAAATATGGTAGATAATGGCGATTTTTTGGAGCATATTGAAAAATTCGGAAATTGTTATGGCACGCCGAAAGCACCTGTCTCGCTACATTTAAATGCTGGTGAAGATGTGATACTAGAAATAGAAACTAATGGTGCGGCAAACATTAAAAAAATGTTTCCAAATGCAGTTTTAATATTTGTCACACCGCATAACTTTGATGATCTAGAAAAGCGGCTCAATCGACGTGGCAGTGAAGATGATAAAGCTAAAGAGCAACGTCTCAAAATTGCAAAAAGCGAATATCGAAGCATGAGCCACTACGATTATATAGCAATAAATGATGATCTCGATGTTTGTGTTGACACAATAAAAGCGATCATAACAGCTGAACGTGGTAAAATTAAGAGAAACAAGGTATTTGCCCAAAAACTCTTAAATACTACACCATAAATAAAAATAAAAATAGGAGGAATTTCATTATGATGATGGATCCACCAATCGACAAGTTAATTAAAAAAGCACCATGTAGATACGCACTTGTAGTTGCAATTACAAGACGAACCAAAGAACTGTTGTCTATGGATGCCGAACAATTCGGTGATTCAGGCATGAAAGCAATTTCATACGCAGCAAAAGAAATCTACGAAGATCGGATTCGAATAGTATTATAAAAGCTATGACAAAGAAAACGATAATTCTAGGCTTAACAGGTGGAATTGCAGTTTACAAAATATGTGATTTGATTTCACAATTCAAAAAGTGTGGATATGATGTTAGAGTAATCGCAACAAGAAATGCTTTAGAATTCGTAACAACTCTTACGTTTGAAACACTAAGCGGAAATAAGGTCGTATTCGACACTTTCGATAAAGAACGCGAATTTCAAGTCGAGCACATAAGCTATGCCAAATTAGCATCGGCTTTTGTTGTAGCACCTGCTACTGCAAATTTTATAGCAAAATTGGCATCAGGTGTAGCAGATGATATGCTAACGACTACAGCGCAAGCTATGACGGCACCAATAATAGTCTGTCCTGCAATGAACACTGCGATGTATAATAGCGACGCAACAACAGAGAATATCGCCAAGCTACAAGAACGCGGTGTAATATTTGTCGGTCCTCAAGCAGGAAATCTTGCGTGCGGCGATATCGGGATAGGGAAAATGTCAGATATTAAAGACATATTTGATTCCGTTGATAAATTGTTGACACCAAATCCAGATTTTCGAGGAAAGGTAATATTAATTACGGCTGGTGCAACGCGTGAACCTATTGATGCTGTTAGATTTATAACGAACCACTCATCGGGAAAGATGGGTGTTGCTCTTGCTAGTGCAGCATATGAGCGCGGCGCAAAAGTTATCCTAGTTGCTGGGCATATGACAACTGCGGCACCTGATTGGTGTCAAGTTATATCAGTTGACACTACAGAGGATATGTATAACGCTGTAATGGATCAATTCAAGGAAGCTGACATCATAATAAAGGCGGCTGCGCCTTCTGACTATAAAGTTAAAAATTTTTCAAAATCCAAGATAAAAGCTCAATCTCTTTCACTAGAACTAGTCAAAAACAAAGATATTGCCCGCGAGGTGGGACAAGTTAAGGGCAATAAAAAGTTAATTGTATTTGCAGCAGAAACTGATAATTTGATTAGTAATGCTATGGACAAACTAGCTTCAAAAAATGCGGATATGGTTGTAGCAAACGATGTGACCGTTGAAAATGCTGGATTCAATGTTGATACTAATATAGCAACTCTAATAACAGCAGATGGTGCGCTTATATCACTCGAGCCAATGTCAAAGCGCGCCTTAGCAGATGTAATATTAGATTACGTCAAGGAATTATAATATTTTGTCGTATAAGGTTATAGTTGATTTAAGCAACTCTGCAGTTGATAAGTTTTTTCATTACAATTCAGATTTCCCTGTTCCTAATGGAAGCCGTGTTTCGGTGCCGTTTGGAAGTAAAGTTATTGAAGGATTTGTCATCGAAGAAACCGATGACAGTGAAAAAGCTACAAAGAATATCGTCTCAATACTAGATCCCTACCCAGTGATATTGCCTGAGATGGTCGAAATGTCGAAATTCATGAAGAAGAGCAACGTAAGATTTATTGATGCTCTAAGACTATGCATTCCAGCCGACTTAAGAGCTGGTCGCGTTCGTGAATTAGCTCGCAATTTTGTTGATATTGCAGAAACGGTCAGCTATCAAGATGCTAAAAAATTGATAAGCGAAAAATCACAAGCGCAACATAATTTGTTGGATAGATTGAGCACTGGTGGCGCGTTTGAATATGTTTTGACGAGAGAGGGATTTTCGGTAGCCGTTATAAACCGATTAGTAGATAAAGGTATTTTAGAAAAACGCGCTGAGGAAATACGTCGCACGCCTAAAAGCGCGTCCATTGAAAGGAAGAGCATCACGCTGACAAATGAGCAACGTAACGCTGTAGATGAAATCCTTACAAGCGATGATAATACGTTTTTAATACATGGTGTAACAGGATCTGGCAAGACCGAAATATACATGACAGTTATAGAGAACTTGTTACAAAGCGAAAAAACTGCTATAATGCTTGTGCCAGAGATTTCGCTTACACCACAAATGCTTGGTGTTTTTCGCAATCGTTTCGGCGATAAAGTCAGTCTGCTACACAGTGGTTTATCTGCAGGTGAGCGTTATGATGAATGGCGGCGCTTATACAAAGGCGAGTCTCAAGTAGCAATGGGGCCTAGGTCAGCAATATTTGCACCAGTTAGAAATGTTGGGGCTATAATAATTGACGAAGAACACGACACCAGCTATTCAAGCGAAAAATACCCAAGATTCTTGACGCTTGATATAGCAGAATTCAGGGCAAGATATAATGATGCTAAACTTATATTAGGAAGTGCAACGCCTTCAATTGAAACATACTTAAAAGCGCGAGAAGGCACTGTAAAATTAATAACTCTTCAAAACAGGATAAATGATTTTGGACTGCCTACTGTTGAAGTAGTCGATATGCGCAAAGAAATTCGTGGCGGCAACGTTTCGATTTTCTCGCGTCTGTTGGTCTCAACGCTAAGCGACACCCTGCTTGCTAAAGAACAAGCAATTGTATTCGTAAATAGACGTGGTTATGCTTCATTTGTGCGATGTAAGAACTGCGGATATGTCGCGATGTGTACCGATTGCGATGTCAGTTTAACATATCATAGAGATGATAAAAGATTAAAATGCCACTACTGTGGAAAGCAATTCCATGAATTGAAAGTGTGTCCGCAATGTGGAAATCAACATCTTGCAGAAGGCTTTTCGGGGACCGAAAAGGTAGCAAGTGAAATATCCAATTTGTTTCCCACAGCGCGCGTAGCACGTCTAGATAATGACTCAGTATCTGGCAAAGATGCACATCTCCAGATATTAACTAAGTTTGGATCAGGCGAAATTGATATTTTAGTCGGCACTCAAATGGTGACTAAAGGACACGATTTCAAAAATGTAACCCTTGTCGGAATACTCGATGCTGATCAATCCCTGTATTTCCCTGACTATGGTAGCAATGAACGCACATTCCAATTAATAACTCAGGTCGCAGGACGAGCTGGGCGAGAGTCAAAACCTGGGCGCGTTATTATGCAGACCTATAACCCTAACCATCCTGTATTCGAGTTTGCTACTGACTATGACTATTTAGGGTTTTATGAGCGTGAAAGTGCAATACGTCGTGTCACAAAGTTTCCACCGTATACAAAGATAGTCCGTATCTTAATTACTGGAAAAGAAGAAGAACCTGTAAGAGTAGTTGCACAAGCTTTGCGCGACAAGACACGTGATCTGATGAATGGACCTTTAAAGGATTCGTTTATTCGAGTCCAAGCGATGAGTGCACCGATTAAGCGCCTTGAAAACAATTATCGATACCAAGTCATTGCCGTATTAAACCCCGATTGCGATGATGCGCTGTATTCAATATTTGCTGTAGCAGCAATCGATGATAAGAACATACATACAAGTGTCGAAATTAATCCAAGGCAAATGACATAACTAAGGAGCAGTAATAATGAGCGAAAACGAAAAATATGAAAACTTTGAAAAAGCTATTGATAACTCATCCTATAAAGGTGTAATCATTAGCCCGACTGCTAGACTAAGAAAAGTATTAGATTATTCTGATGCTACTCTAAGGATGAAAACGCGAAATGTTGTCAAGTTCGACGACAAATTAGCGCGTATCTTAGATGACATGAAACTAACAATGTTGGTCGAAAACGGATGTGGACTGGCAGGACCTCAAGTAGGTTTATTATGGAAAATTGCTGTCGTGTTATTTGGTAATGAGTATTTTGAATTAGTAAATCCTGTAATACTTGAAGCAGATGGTGAATCAATTGAAACTGAGGGTTGTCTCTCAATCCCTTCAAAATTGAATGGATTAGTCGCAAGACCTACACGCTTGCGTGTGCAATACCAAAATCGAACAGGTGAGATTGTAGAAAAAGAGTTCAATGACTGGCTGGCTCGAATTGTTTGTCATGAAATAGATCATTTATATGGTATACTATTCATAGACAAGCTCGTAAAATAGTTCTTGCTATTCTTTATAAGGATTATTGAAAGGTGATATAGATGAAAGTAATTTTTGCTGGAACGACTAAATTTGCGTTGCGAATACTTAATGCTATTGAAGCATCAAAGCATCAAATTCTTGCTGTCGTTACTCAGTCAGATAAAATTAATTCTAGAGGAAACAAAATCGTTGATTCGCCGATCAAAGCATATGCTAATGAAATGCAACTGAAACTGTTTCAGTTCGAGTCTATAAGCAGAGATGGTTTCGACATACTAGCGCAACTACAAGCCGACATTATGGTTACTGCCGCTTATGGTCAGATATTATCTGATAAGTTGTTGAGTTTATTTAAACATGGTATAATCAATGTCCACGCATCCACATTGCCTAAATATCGTGGTCCCGCACCTGTTCAATATGCAATTATGAACGGTGACGAAGAGCTAGGTGTGACCATTATGCAAACAGTTAAACAGATAGATGCAGGTGATATTATCGCTACTGGATCGGTGAAATTAGACGGAAGTGAAAATGCAGACGAAGCCCTAGAAAAGTTAGCGCCTGTAGCTGCGAATACACTGGTCAGCACTTTAGATCTAATCGAAAATGGACAAGCTCAGCGTATCACACAAGACGCAAGCCGTGCCACATTTACAAAAATGCTGAATAAAATTGATGGCCGTATTATATTCAATAAATCAGCCCAGGATATTGTTAATTTTGTGCGTGCATATAATCCAAATCCTGGTGCATATATAACATCAGATCGCGGAAGGCTACGCATACTGCGAGCTAGTGCCCAGGATATTGAGCACAATGGCATCCCAGGCGAGGTAGTTAGAGTAGACAAAACAGGCATTTCCATCAAATGTGCTAATGGTGTATTGTTACCTCTAATTGTACAAGCCGATGGAAAAAAAGAAATGCCGATTGACGCTTACTTGAGAGGTAACAACATAAAATTGGGTTATTTGTTCAATAGTGAATTGTAAAAAATTGTTTTCTTAGCATGCGTTTTTGATAAAAAAACTAAAATCCGTGCTGTGAAAATGCGATTTCTCTCATAAGTTATATATTGTCGTTGACAACAGTCTATAAGGCAATTTATAATTTGAAAGGTAGCTTTGCGAAATCTATAACGCGAAGTAAAATAACATCAGAACTAAATTACATGTGTGTAGTTTAAGTTTTGAAAGAGGGTAATAAAATGTCTAATTGGAGAGCAAGCTATGACTCCTTATCAGAAGTAATTAGGAGTGGAGCATATGTCAATCTAGCACTTGGTAAGTTAGATGAAAAAGATAGAGCTTTCGTGACTCAGGTCGTAAATGGTGTTTTAGAGAATTATTTTGAGCTTGACAGCATAATAAAGGCGACAAGTCCTAAAGCACCACAAGCTGCTATAAGAGTACTATTATTACAAGCTATATATGCATTACGCTACATGAAAGAACCAGAATATGCTGTTGTAAATGAGCATGTAAAACTAGCCGAAGAACTTGGGAAAGAGGCACTTAAAGGGTACGTCAACGCTGTTTTGAAAAAAGTTGCTAATGGAAATTATGAGTTCCCCCCTGAAAGCGATCCGCGGTACGAAGAGATCAAATACAAATTGCCTACGTGGTTAATAAACATTGTAAAAAAGAATTATCCTGAAGATTACGATAAAATACTCTTCTCTGAAAAGAAGAGAGAACCGCACATCAGATTAGGCCGCGCACTCCGCCCTGCCCAGTTCGAACAAAAGGCTGGCACTTTCGAAAAAACAAAGACTGGTTACTATGTCACAAATACTCCATTTATAAAAAGGGCATATAATTCAGGGAAACTTACATATCAAAGTTACACTTCAACAATGGTAGTTGATGCAATGGGAAATGTCAAAGGTAAAACAGTATTAGACCTTTGCGCAGCCCCTGGTGGCAAGAGTGTATATTTAGCTGAAAAGGGAGCAATCGTAACAGCCTGTGATATTCATCAACATCGCCTTGCTCTTATTAAATCTTATTCAGATAGAATGAAAACAGATTTTAAAATTTATCTAAACGATGCAACAAAATTTAGATCCGATTGGTCTAAAGATTTCGATGCCGTATTAGTCGACGTTCCTTGTTCAGGAATTGGTGTAATATCAAAGCGACGTGACATCATATTCAAGAAGTCAATGAAAGAAATTAAAGTTTTAGTAGAATTACAAACGCGAATTCTAGATGTTGCAGCGATGTACGTCAAGCGTGGAGGAATGCTAGTTTACTCGACATGCTCAATTCTAAAAGAAGAAAATAATGACGTGATTGCGAATTTCATTCAAACGCATCCAGTATATGTCGTGGACTATGAAAAACAATATCTACCATCATCAGACGGCACTGACGGTTTCTATGTCGCACGGTTGATTCGACGCGCATGAAACACTGTTTAGCGGATCTTACTTATGCTGAAATAGTAGATCTGGTTAGTAAAGAAAACATCGAGGCTTACAGAGCAGATCAACTTCAGAACATGATTTTGAAATGCAAAACATATGATGAGACCACAAATATACCACGTGCTCTTAAGGATGCACTGTCTACTGTCTACGATGCGCGTGCAGTTGAATTAGAATGCGAGTATTGCGGGAAGGACAATGTAAAGAAATACTTGTTTAAATTAAGAGATGGTTATACCATTGAAAGCGTATATATGCCACATGGTTATGGCGACACTGTTTGCGTCTCAACTCAAGTAGGTTGTAAAATGGGTTGTGTTTTTTGCGCAAGTGGAATAGGTGGTCTAGTTCGCAACCTGACACCCGCAGAGATACTAGGACAAGTTTTATTAGCCGAGAGGCTTAACGCAAGAGAAGATGGGAAAAGGGCAATAACCAACATAGTATTGATGGGAAGCGGCGAACCATTAGACAATTATGAAAATGTTCTTAGATTTATATTATTAGTTTCAAATTGCAAAGGCTTAAATGTAAGCCCAAGAAATATTTCATTATCTACTGTAGGTGTCCCTGGGAAAATAGAACAACTAGCAGATAGTGGATTTCAAATCACACTCGCAATATCTTTGCATGCACCTACAGATGAGAAACGCAACAAATTAATTCCACATAACAGGAAATTCGGGATAAGTGATATTATAAAAGCTACTAAATATTATTTCGAAAAAACGCATAGAAGAATAATATTCGAATACGCACTAACAGATGGCGAGAATTCTGATATTAAATCTGCAGAACAATTAGTAGCACTAATTAAAGGTTTGCCTTGCCACGTTAATCTAATACCACTTAACCCAGTAAAAGAAAAAAGATTACGAACCGCATCGCGTATAAATCAGCAAACATTTTTGGATTTCTTAACCAAAGAGCGCATTTCTGCTACAATAAGGCGAAGTATGGGATCAGATATCGCGGGTGCATGTGGGCAACTGCGTAATCAGTTTGTCGGGGATAAAGCAGTCAATGAAACGCAAAAGTAAGGCAGTTTCAGCTCTCTTTTTTGCGCCCTCTTCACCTCGAAATTTGCCACCTGGCAAAATGAATAATGAACGTTGTAAATGCAGTAACGGCTGGAAGTGTAGTAATAACTCTTGCGGTCGGTTTAGTAGCTCGTACAGTAGGCATGGCCACGATACAACCAAGAACAGCATTACCTAAGTAATAGGAGAAGGGGCTGAGCCACTTATTGATGAAACGGTGGGCGCAATATTATAAATTGTCTATAAGGGCATTCGCTATGCTCAGAGGTTTTGACTGGTGCAATTGCAACTAATATTGCAAAAGATGTCTCTTTTATTGCTTTGGCAAATTTAAAGGACGGTAAAATGTATTATACCTCGACAACTATTGATAGGCATTTTGCTATTTCAATTATGAATTTTAATACAAACTTAAGTGTATATACTTTTTATGGAAGTAATGCAAGAGGCATAACTCAAGAAACCAGTTACCATGTGTCACCAGTACATGATTCAGCAACTAAGACAAGTTATTTTGCACATTATCATTTGGGTAACACACCTAGAGATTTTGCAGTTGCACATGCATTTTATGGAACTCCGAGGTTAATTTAAGCAATTATGAGCGTAGCATATTTTATAAGCACTAATAATGAAATAAACCAAAAATATTATGGTTATTCTCAAATAATCAAAAACAACAAGCCGATTCTATGCGATGAAGAAGGTATTATCTTTGATGATAAATTATGGGACACAGAGCAATTTGCTTTAGGGGACATTTTTCAGCAAAGATATAATTATTCAATTCGATCAACAGTAGAATTAGGTTTTG